>JAAFHJ010000223.1 GCA_013298325.1 Myxococcales bacterium
GCAGTACATTTGTGAATTCGAGGAGCCGGGCTACGTGCATGATGCACGCGGCTCAAGGTACGGCAGAACATCGATCTGTAACCAAGGCTCCCGGGCCAAAGTGTAATCAGAGGACCGGTCCTTCAGCGGCAGGGGGTGCTTCCGCGGACCTGGGAACCGCGTCCGCGGCGCTCGGGAGTGTCTCCGCGGACCCCGAAAGGCTTTCCGCGGCGGTCGGGACCGTTTCCGCGGTCGAGAATTTGTCTCCGCGGACCCCGAAAGGCTTTCCGCGGCGGTCGGGAGTGTCTCCGCGGTGCTCGGCAGGCTTTCCGCGGGCCGCGGACGCGGTGCCTTCCTCCGCGGAAACCGTTTCCACCCCCGCGGACGGTGTTCCCGGGGCCGCGGAAGGTGTGAAAAAGCCCGCGGAGAGCCATTCCTCGTCCGCGGGCGTGTGTGGCTCGTCGGCGGAGCCGTCACGGCACCGGATCCGGCGTCACCACAAAGGGCGTCCCCGGTCCCAACTTCGCGATTTCGAGGCGCGCGAACCCACCACCCACGCGGCCGATCGACGGTTCCAAGTAGCCGGAACGCGTAAAGATCTCGGTGCATGTGACGGCGAGCGGCGCGCCGATGCCAGTTGGATAGGGCGCGCGCGTGTAGCCAAGGTCTGTCGGGATGCGCCACGTGCGCATCGTGCGGAAATCGAAGATCTCCAAGCCGCCCGCTTCACTCCCGCCAGGAGAGCCGATGGCGCGCGGATCTCGGTAGTGACGGGCGAGCACATCACAGCCGAATCGCGCATCGCTCGAATACTCTTGGCGCCCCGGTTGGGGGAGCCGACCGCGGGTGCCGTGGAGCGCCCCATTCGTGAAGTCTTGCACGTAGAGCGCCTCTTCCGAATACCCATTGTTGTCGGCATCTTTCACGATGCTCGTCCACGCGATCCGACGATCCGAAACCGCGAAAGAACCGACTTCGCGGGCGTCACGGCCAGCAACAAGGACGGGCTCGGGCCCGCTCGGAGGGAGCTTGTAGACTTGGTAAATGCGGCCCGCCTTTACATGGAGGGTGCCGGCCAATTCCTGATATTGAACGGTGTCTCTTGCGGCATCGGTCGTAACTCCCGCCAGGAGGGAGCGGGCGCCGGTCTCCCAATCGAGCATGGCGACGTCAAACCGACGTTCGATGACGCCCGATGGAGACGCAAGCCACCCGTAGTGAATGCCGGACGACGTGAACGTCTTCAAGACGCGTGGCTCTTCCCCGAACTTGCCTGTCACGAGCGCAAGGGTGTTTCCGGAATTGGGATTAAAGACTGTGGCATAGTGGCTTCCAGCAGCTCCTCCGAATGACGCTCGCGTGAGTCTAGAGTTCGTACGAAATACGGCGCGGACCGGACCATCGGCGCTGGCAAAGTAGCGCTCATTGAAGGTCGCGTGTGCGTACTCAAAGACCAACGTCACCGCATTGCCGTCGACGTCGATACTTTGCACGCTCGACCAAGGCCCTTGGGCCGGCGGATCGGGGATATCAATCCGCATTCTCCGACAGGAACCGGAAGGGATTCCCGGGGTCTCATTGCACGGTTCCCAAACTACTGGCGGAGGGAACGCATCCGCGCGTACCGGGTAGCGCAAGGGCGCAGCCGGGACGCCGTAGAAGGTCGCCCAGCCGTCTTCGCCGATTTCTGTCGGCCGCGGGCCGGCGTCGACGGCTGTCCCCGCGTCGAGATCGAGGAAGCCTCCGTCTTTCTTGGGGGGGCCAGCGTCGACCAGCGCGGCGTCGGGTTCGCTCGGCGTTTGCGCGGTGGTCCCGCAGGAGGGGACCGCCCACGCAAGGAGCACCAGGCTTCCGCCAGCCCCGAGGAGCGTTCGCGTGCGCGTCTTCGTCGGGGCGGCCATCGGCAGCAAGCCTAGCTGCAATCGTCGGGACGTCCCCGGGAAGGTTACGCAATTCTCCGACGGGCCCCTGTGGAAGTGGGCCCGCCGTCTCCGGCGTCGCCGACGGACGGGCCTGGCACCGCCCGGAAAGAGATGCCACTCTCACCGCCGCCAGGCTTTGGCCTCGGTGTGTCTCGTTGGCTTCCCTGTGACCCCGGAATTTCCCGAATGCATCGTCCCCCGTTTTGGCTGCTCGCTCTTGTGTGCTTCTCGGCTACCGCGTGCCGCGATCAAACCGTCGATATCCCGCCGGTGACCTACGATCCGTCCCCCGATCCGAGCGTCGACTACGTCTACAAGAAGTGGTTTGATGGGCTCGAAGAGTACGTAGTTATCCACAAGTCGCCGGAAGGGGTCACCTGCACCCGTGCCGATGGGCGCGTCCAGGATTGCCTCGATGTGGAAGCGGAAGACAAACGCGTCTACTACGAAAAATACGGCGCGATGAACAAGGCGCTCTTCCAAGACTGCGCCACCAAGTTCCCGGCCGACAAGGTGCTCTCGTTGGGGATCCGCTTCTACGTGAAGCTGCCGCCTCCGCCCGGCGATTTCGATACCGATGCGCGCATTGTCGACGGAGTGCGTCCGCAGATCATCGAGAAGGTGATCGCCGCTGGCGGTACCATTGAAGACGCCAACTACGGTGATCCGCTCCCCTCGATGTACGTCTACGGCACGTGCAACGTCGCGACGATTCTCTCGCGAACCGAGGGGATCACCACCGTCTTCAACGCGGTTCTCGAGTTAGCGGGCGACATCACCGCCGCGGAGTGAGAAGTAGCGGGCCCTTCGCGCCGCGAGGCGCCTTCCGGCACCGCGGACCGGTCTCCGGGACCGAAGGGGGCACAGCCCCCTGGACCGCACGTCGGCACTTGGGAGGCGCGCGGAAATGCAACGGGGGCCCTTTCGGTGCTATCGGCGCCCTGTGTTGCGCATTCTCCCGCTCGGCGGCCTCGGTGAGGTCGGCATGAATTGTCTCGCCATTGAAGCGGATGGTGAAGTTCTCGTCGTCGATTGCGGCGTCACCTTCGACGACCGCCACTTCGGTGTCGACGTCATCCACCCTGATTTTCAGTCGCTCGAAGACTTCGAAGGGAAGATCCGTGGGGTCGTCATCACCCATGGCCATGAGGACCACATCGGGGCGCTCCCCTACTTCCTCAAGCGCTTTGATGTCCCCGTATACGCTCCGAAATACGCCCTCGGCGTCATTCGGGAGCGCCTCGATGAGCACGAGATCCTCTCCCACGCGCGCCTCCATGAGACGACGCCGCGGAGCCGGTTCTCCCTCGGCGGCTTTGAGGTGGAACCGATCCGGGTCACCCACTCGATCGTCGACGCGACCGCCCTCGCCATCGGCACCCGGCATGGGAAAATCCTGCATACCGGCGACTTTAAGTTCGATGAGTCGCTGACCGACCCCGCCGACGCCTTCGACGTCGCCCGCATCGAGGAGCTCGCCCACGACGGCCTCGATCTGCTCATGAGCGACTCGACCAACGTCGACTCCGCCGGCAGCTCGGGCTCGGAGGCGCTCGTCGCCGCCACCCTCGCGCCGCTCGTCGAGAAGGCGCGTGGCGCCGTCGTCACCAGCCTTTTTGCATCGAATGTCCACCGCTTGCGGCTCCTTGGCCGCATCGCCCAGCGGACGAAGCGCCGCGTCGTCATCCTCGGCCGCTCGATGGCGATGCACATCAAGGTCGCCCGCAGCCTCGGCTACCTCGATTGGCCGGAAGACCTGATCTTCCCCGTCGAACGCGTCCGCGAGCTCCCTCGGGAGAAGATCCTCGCCATCGCCACCGGCTCCCAGGCGGAGCCCCAGAGCGCCCTCGCACGGATTTCTCGCAACGAACACCGGGACTTCGTCCTCGCCGAAGGGGACACGGTGCTCCTCTCGAGCCGCGTGATCCCGGGGAACGAACCGGAGGTCTCCGCGGTGATCGACGCCCTCTTGCAGCTCGGCGTCGCCGTCGTCGATGCCCACGCGGAACCGGGGATCCACGTCAGCGGCCACGCCTGCCGGGAAGAGCAGCGCCGCATGATCGACCTCGCCCAGCCGAAGGCCTTTTTGCCGCTCCACGGCACCTTCCGCCACCTCCAGCGCCACGCTGACCTCGCCCGCCAAGCCGGCGTCCCGAGCGTCGCCGTCATCAGCAACGGCACCGAAGGGCTCTACGCGCGCGGCACCTTGGAAAAAGGGCACCGCTTCGACAGCGGCCGCGTCGCTATTTCTCACGGCGATCCGATCGCGGCGAGCGTCCTCCACGAGCGGGCACTCCTCGCCGAACATGGCGTCGTTTCCGTCACCCTCGCCGTCGACCGGAACTACCTCCCCGTCGGCGAATTGCGCGTCGAACTCCGCGGCGCCGTCGAAGGGCCCGAGCACCCCTGGCTCGCCGCCGAGCTTGGGCGCGCCGTCCGCGGGCTCGTCGCCAGCATGTACGGCACCCGGGACGCAGCCAGCGTCGGCGAGAAGACCCGCCAGGCGGTACGTCGCGTGTTTGCGAAGAATTTCGGCATCAAACCGGAGGTCCTCGTCGCCCTCGTCCGCTCGGCCCCAAGCGATCGGCCTTCGCGTTGCCGAAGTCGGTCGATCGCGGGTTTGTGAAGATGATGGCGACGAAGCGCACCTTCACCGGGGCGTTTTCCCTGATTGGTATCGTCGTGATTACCGGGATTGTCGTCACCTCGGACCACCTCCACGAGCCGCGCACGATCGGGTCGCTTCTGCTCGCCTGGCTCCTGCTCGGCGCCGGCGGCGCGTGGTCCCTCTACGACGGGATCCGCTTATGGAAGTTGCTCGCTAAGAGCTGAAGTCCTGGAAATTTTCCGACGCGAAAATTTGGCCCGAGGGCGACGACCTCCGTAAGCGACGGGGGTGACGATGTGGGTGCACGGTGCGCGGCTTCTCATGCCAACGCATCTTGCACACCTACCCGGAGGTCCCCTCGATGAACGTGCAGACGGAACGCCGCGCCCCTTTCAATTCGCGCATCCCCTTCGACACCATGGTGGAAGTCGGCGGCGCGCTCGGACCGACTTTCGAGGCGAAGGCGCTCGACGTGTCGCTTGCCGGCATGCGTCTCCGCACCGCCTACCTGCCGGAAGTCGGCCAGCCGGTCTCCTGCCGCTTTGAGCTCGGCGCGACGACGATCGTCTGCGAAGGGGACGTCATCTGGAGCCGCGAAGCGGCCAAGGGGGGCGAATTCGGCATCGCTTTCACCGCCCTCGACGCCGCCAGCGAGCAGGCGCTCCGCCACGCCCTCGAAGAGCAGCTCGGCGCTGTCCCCGGGGAGCGCCTCCGCCTCCACGTCGAGGGGCTCGCCCAGCCGCTCAAGGCCCGCGTCTCCGACGCCCGCCCGCGGATGATCACCGCGAAGACCGACTTGGCCTTCCTCAAGATCGGCAATCAGTGCGACGTCGAGCGCGTCGACGAGGGGCGCAACGCAAACGCCCGCGTCGGCAACGTGACCGTCACCATCGATCCGAAGACGAACATCCCCCAGCTCATCGTCTCCCTCCGCACCGCGGAGACGCCGGCGACCAGCGACGTCGCCAACGACGCCGTTTCCCAGGAGCTCGCCCCGGAAGCGACCCCGGCCGAAGAACTCCTCGCCGCCGGTCCGAAGACGGTCGCGAGCAGCGCCGGCCATAGCGTCGAAGACGTCGGCGAAGCGACCCCCGTCGAGCCGATGGAAGAAGCCTACGCCGCCGCTACCGAAGAAGAACTCGCAGCAAATTCAGAGGTTCCCGCGCGCGCCGCTTCGGTCCGCCCGGTCTTTGATCCGCCGACGGAGCCGGGAGACGAGGTCGTCGCCGGCCCGTCCCCCTTCGATCGCGCCCGGAGCGTCTTCGCGCCGATCGCCCTCGGGGCGAAGGAGAAGGTCCTCCTCGCCTGGAGCAAGGTCCAGAGCCTGAAGAGCGTCCGCGGCACCGACGGCGCGATCGTCTTCGACAACGCGGAAGACGCCCCGAAGCGCGTCACCGCGAAGGCGCCCGGCGGCGGTCTCCACGCCAAGGGGCGGAAGATCATCCGCGAGGATCGCGTCGAAGAGGCACCGGCGGAAATCACCGCAAATACTCGCGTTCCTGCAACCCCGGCCGGCAAGGTCGGCGCCTTCGCCCAGGAGCACAAGCGGAAGTTCGCCCTCGGCGGCGCCATCGGGATCGCGGCGTTGCTCGCCGGTGTCGCCTTCTCGAAGCCGGCCCCCCAGGCGCCCCTCGCCACCGCCACCCCGTCGACGAGCACCGTTGAAGTCGCCGCTGCCCCCGCAGCGTCGGCCCCCGCGCCGATGGCTCCGTCCCCGACCCCGGCGACGGTCGCCGCCAACGGGGTCGTCCCCGCCCCGATCCCGCCGGCGGAACCGGTCCTCGTCGACGACGGCTTTGAAGCGAGCAACCCGGCCAAAAAGATCGGCAAAGTCGCGCCGTTCAGCAACGGCAAGGTCGCCCACGGCAAGACGCTCCGCCTCAAGATGAACGCCCCGATCGAGAAGATCCAGGGGGCGCGCACGCCGACCGGCTTCACCGTCGGCCTCCCCGGCGTCAAAGCGCTCGAAGCGGCCGCCCCCCTCGCCAAGAGCGACAAGCGCCTTGCCGGCGTCCACGTCTCCAACGGCGGGGAACGCAGCGAATTGACCGTCGATTTCAAGGACGGCGTCCCCAACTACCTCGTCCGCGCCAAGGGGGACGTCCTCGAGATCGTCCTCGCCGAGCCGACGGAAGACGAAGTCGCCACCGCCGGCAAGCCGAAGGCGGCGACCCACGCCCCGAAGATCGAGAAGGTCTCCACGAAGGCCCACCCGAAGAAGAAGCACTGAGCTTCTCCGCCGCAGAAACCACCGATTCCCGAGCCCGGGAGTCGGTGGTTTCCGTTTTGGGGGTCAGGACCTCGGAAATCCTGGGGGAACGGCCTTGGCCTCCGCGTAGGCACGTTGACTCCAGTGTTGCCGTTCCTGTTCCATTTGGCGGAAGCGCTCCTGGAGGATCTCGTCGAACTTTTCGAAGTACCGGAGCGAAAGTTCGCAAACAAGCGTTCCGAGCCAAGCCGAATCCTGGAAGGCAAACGCAATAATTCCTGGGAAATGCTCTTCCGGCACGAAGCGGACGCTAGCAAAGCTCGGCGAAGCGGCCGTCATAGAAGTCCGCGAACCCGTACCGTCCGAACTGGTCTGCGGCGGTTGCGTCTTCGTTGAGCGCTCGCCCGGTCCAGCGCTGCGGGTGCGACTCGGGCTTGCGGCGTTTGGGCCACAGGAGCGCGCGTTCCGTGCGAATGGAGGCGCCTTCTCGGTCGATGAAGGCGACCCGCTCGACGTGCTCTGCCGGAAGTTCGCGCCCGTCGAAGCAGCGCTTCGTCCGCTCGGCGGCGCTGAGCTTTGCGGACCGCTCCCAGGCTAGAATTTTGGCTGGCGTCTGGTGGGTGCGGTCATGGTGGAGCAAGGCGAGGTCGATGGCGATCTCAAGGAGCGTCCGCGTTCCGGCCTGCGCGGCTTGGAAGTGCTGAGGATGCTTCAGTTCGGACAACGTCTGAAGCCAACCCAATCCCCGCAGGAATAACCCGTAGACTGTGCGCTCCTCGTGGTTCTGTTTCGCAAACCGGTTGAGGATCGGGCGGACGCTCTTGTTCGCAAAGTCTCGAACCGTCACGACTTCTTCGTAGAAGCCGGCGCCCAGGGCAATCGCGTCTGTGGAAGTGTCGGTCGCTGCCATCGCATTTCTCCTCCGCAGCCTATCGAGCAGGCGGCGATC
>JAAFHJ010000224.1:0-2259 GCA_013298325.1 Myxococcales bacterium
TTGTGGCGACCGCGGAGCACGATCCCCATGCCGCCTTCGCCGAGGACCTCTTCAAGGACGTAGCGGTCGTCAATTTCAACGCCCAGCAGCCGGTCGGCCGAGGCGGAGAGTGCGCGCGACGACGGCGCCGCTTCAACGGGGGCCGAGGAGTGGGCAGTCGCGGGACCGGCCGGCTCAAAGATCGGAACTTCCGCAGAAATTTCAGCAACTTCGGGCAGCGCGGCCTCGTTCGTGATGCTCGGGGCCGGCGCCGAAAACGGGCCGTCAAAAATCTGCGTTCGCGCGCCGGCGCGGAGGCTGGTTCCCGTTCCTGCTGGCGCCGCCGAGTGAAACTCCCCCGAGGCAGGCACCGCGGCGCGGGTGTCCCCAACCGGCACCGAGGCAGCATCGTCCTCCACGCGGCGCCCCGAATCGGTCGACGCTTCTGCGCTCGATGTCATGAGGAGAACTCCACGGGCGAAGCGGGGGGCGCGCGCCGACCACGCGGAAGAACCGATTTCGTAAGGCGCACGGCGAGCAGGGTAGCGCACCTCGGGCGCCGGATGCCAGGGAGGAACGCGGGATCGTCCCTCAATTCGCTCGGGACTGCCCCCATTTCGGCGACGACGGCGGCGCTCCGCGGGCAACAGGGGCGTGCGTGCTCGGCGTTTCCTCACCCCCTTCGGCGGTTCCGGGCCGACGAGCAGCGTGGCAGCAATTGCGGCGACGGGCGCTTTCCGGTACGGACGCCGTCCCTATGGGCTACCCCCTTGCGATTGCGCTCCGTTACCTCCGTTCGAAGAAAGGGGCGTTCATTTCGCTGACGTCGCTCCTCGGAGTCGTCGGAATTACGCTCGGCTCGGCCCTACTGGTGACCGTCATCAGCGTCACGGGCGGCTTTAAAGCGCAATTCCGGGACAAGGTCCTTGGGGTCAACGCCCATGTGCTCGTCCTCAAGTACAGCATCGACTTCCGGGAATACCGGGACGTCATGAAAAAGGCAGAAGAGCTGCCCGGTGTCATTGGGGTTTCGCCATTCATTATCAATCCGATGATGGTGACCCACGAAGACCGCACCGCGACCGGGGTGTTGCTGAAGGGGGTCGATCCCGATCGCATGCCGAAGGTCCTCGATCTTCCCAAGCATGTCATCGAAGGGTCCCTCGATGGCCTCCGGCGCCCCGGGGCCCAGCCGGCGCCTCCCCCCGAGAAGAATTCGGGCAAACCGTCGATTACCGTGAAGGACTTTCAAGACGGAATTGCCCCCGAAAAGGATGCACCGAAGAAGAGCTTTCTCGACGTCGTGAAAGACGAAATCGACGAGGATGCTCGGAAGAAGGCAGCGGGACTCCCTGTCGGCCCCGTCCCCAGTGCTTCGGCGGCACCGGAGGTTCCCCCTGCAAAAAATGCCGAGAAGAATCTGCTCCCGGTCGGAGACGTGACGCCTCAGGGCGGCTTCGCAAGCGAACTCCCGACCGACGACCTACTCCCGGAATCGCTCGATCCGGACCCGTGCAAGGGGGCGAATGGGCCTGGCGATCTTCCGGGAATGATCGTGGGCCGGACGCTCGCCGCCCAGCTTCGCGTCAAGCTTGGTGATTGTGTGCAGGTGACGTCACCGACTGTCGGAATGAGCTTTGGAGCGAGCGGCATGCGCCCGCCGATCGCGAAGCCATTTCGGGTCATCGGCGTCTTTGATGCCGGCTTTGACCAATACGATTCCAAGCTCGTCTACACCGACCTTTTTGAGGCGGAAGCCTTCTATGAGCAGGGGGACAGCGTCACCGGCGTGGAGATGAAGGTCGCCGATATCGATCGCGCGAAAGAGACGGCGGAAGCGCTTGAGAAGAAACTCGGGAGCAATGGCCTGTACCGCACGCTCGACTGGATGGATCTGAACCGGGGTCTCTTCACCGCGCTGCTGATCCAACAGATCCTGCTCTCGTTTGTCATGACGATCATCAGCGTCCTTGCGGCGTTTACGATCTTTGCGACGCTCGTTATGGTCGTCCTTGAAAAGCGGAAAGAGGTCGCCCTCTTGAAGGCGATCGGCGCCTCCGATGGCGCGATTTTCCGAATCTTTCTCTACCAGGGTGGCCTGATGGGGATCGTTGGCAGTTCGCTAGGCCTGACCCTCGGATACGGCTGCTGCAAGGCGATTTCCGCGTACCGGTTCCCCCTCGATCCGCACGTTTACTTCATCTCTAGCCTGCCGGTGCAGGTCGCCCCTCAGTCCTTTATTCTGACCGGATCGGTGGCACTCTTGGTGTCGTAAAAAAA
>JAAFHJ010000224.1:2269-7653 GCA_013298325.1 Myxococcales bacterium
ACCGTTGGCCCGTCGATCTACGCGGCGTGGCTCCGCCCGTCGGAAGGGCTTCGTTCGGACTGAACGACCTGCGACTCCCGTCGGGCGTTCGTCCGCCCATTGCACCTTTGCCTTTGCCCCCGCTTGGAGGTCTCGTGACTCTTCCCCGCCCCACTTCGTCGTCTCTTGTCGGTCTGCCCCGCGTTCGCGCCGTCCTTTTCGGCGCGGCTCTCGCAGTGGGCGGCGGCGCATCTGCCCTCGCCTGCTCTCAGGAGGTCTCCCTCGATCCCTTCCCGGAGCCGCCGGCGGATGCCGCGACACCCCCGTCGGACGGCTTCGTCAACCTCGATCCAGACGCGGGCGACGCGCGGACGGGGACCGACGCCAGCGCCACCCAAGTTGCCGCATCGGTGAATGATTTCCTCACCCGGCAGGCGGCGGCGTTTTGCGGCGCCCTGAAGACGGCGTGCGGCGCGCCGGCTACCTGGCAAGCCGGCAAGTGCTCTTCAATCTACCTCGCGGGCTTTTCAAATCTTTTTGAAGACTTGCAAATTCCCAGCGTCACCGGCGGCGGTCGGATCGCCTTCTCGAAGGCGGAGGCCGACGCGTGCGTGCAAAAGATTGGGAGCGTCCCGTTGCCGACCCGCACCGCGGCCCAACAGGCGGCGATCGTCGACGCGTGCCGGAACGTGGTCGTCGGGACTCAGCAGCTCGGAAAGCCGTGCGCGGCAAACATCGAGTGCGTGCCAGGCAACGCGTGCAAGAGCATCACGAACGGGGTCGGCACGTGCGCCTCCCTCGACGTGGAGGGGGCGAGCTGTGAGTACCCGACGCCGTTCAAGCGCCGCTCCAACACGTGCTCGTATCATGGCAACGGAGAGACGGGCCTCTTCTGCTCGAACACCGACAACGTGAGCGGCAAGTGTACGAAGTTCCAAGTGAATGGGACGGCGTGCAGCTTCGATACCCAGTGCGCTTCCAACCTCTGTGCCCCCAACGCAACGTTCACGACGGCGACGTGCGTCGACAGCTACAACGAGCTGACCGCCAACGGCACCTGCGGCTTCTTCACGACGCCCTGATCGCGCCCACGGGCCCACTTCAACAAGGGCCCGTTTCTTTTTTTGGCACCGACGGGCGGGCCCGTTCGACCAACAATTTGCCCGGTAGGCAAGGGTGCGATAGCCCGTCGAATGCGTGGATCGGGCGCTTTTGCCGACCTCGCGGAGCCGCTCGTCATGATCTTCACGATTCGCATCGCCCCGCGCACCGATGGGGGCCCCTCCCCGGCGGGAACCTGGGACGCGCCCCACTGGCAGGCGGCGCTCCTGGCGTTCCTCGGCGCGGAGAGCGGTGGCGCACGGGCGACCCTCGATGGCCTGACTTTTGACGTCGGCGACGACCGGATCACCGTCCTCGATGCGGTCGCCTTTCGCCGCCTCGAGGTCCTTTTTGCCGCCGATTCTGGGGAGACCGCCCCAGCGACCACCCGCGAGGAGCCGGCCGCACCGCCTCCTGCCGCCGTGGCGATCGCGCCTGTGGAGCCTGTGGAGTTGGCTGCACCACCGCCGGTCGCCGCCCCGGAAGACCTTACCGATATCCTCTTGGCGGGCGGCGGAACTCCCGGAATTTCCCTGGGGAACCCGCGTCGAAGCAGCCTCGCGCGCGTTGCTGCGCTCGCGATGGCGCCCCTCGAGATCGCGCTCACGCCGCTGTTTCGACGCGAGGTGCTCCCGCCGACGTTGAGCGCGAACGTCCCGCCGGGGGTCACCTACCGGGAAATCGCCTGGGCGGTGCCGCTTGGGACCGAAGAGGAGCAGGCCGAAGAACTCTTGCGCAGCAAGCTGACGGAGTTCGCGCGGAGCTTTGAGGGGCACGACAGCGTGTTCCTCAAATTCTCGATCTTCGACGAGATTTTCTCCGGCGAACCGCCGCTCTTGCCGCTCGCAACGCTCCACTACCAAGACTGGGAGGGCGACCCGGTCATCGGCTTCCCGCGGCGCAATCCGCTCGAGGTGCCGGAACCGCTCTCGGGAGCCACCCCCTTGGACGATGCGGCGTTTGCGCCGTCGCCGAACGCCGACGATGAGGCGTTTCTCCGCGCCGCCCTGGCCGTCCCCCACGCCGACGGACCGCCCCGCTCGAACAGCGAGCTCTTTGAAGCGCCGGCACGCCCCAGCATGCTCCCACCGGATGCGCGCGCTCGTAAAAGTTCGTCCACGCCCACTACCGCGGATCGAGGAACAAGCTCGGAAATTCCCGGTTTTGTAAGGCCGGATGGGAGCCGCATCGCCACCGTTCCGCCGCCGGGACGCCTGGGGACGATCCCGCCCGGCGGCCGCCTCGGCTCCCTCCCGCCGCCGCCGCGCATGCCCGGTATCGCCAGCAGCGCTCCGCCACGCACCGGTGCCGTCGTCGACGAATTGGTCAACGATCTCCGCGCGCTCCCCGGGATGGCCTCGCTCCGCACCGCACTCGCGTTCGGGCTCACGCTCGCCGTCCGGAAGCTCCGTGCGACCGTCGGCTACGTGCACCTCTTTGACGCCAACCGGACCTCCTTCGTCGTCGCCCTCGGCGAAGGGGCCGTCGAACCGGGGACCCTCTTTGCAACCTTCGGCGAGCACGACCCTTGCCTCCGGGAAGTCTTCGCCGACCGGAAGCCCCATCTCGTGGAGATCCCCGGGCTTTCCCTGCGCCGCTTCGCCGGGGCCGGCCCCGACGCGACGGTCCTCGTGGCGCCGATGATGGTCAAGTCGATCCGCGGAATCATTGAACTCGCGGCGCCGGCCAAATCGCTCGATCTCGAAGAACTTCGAGCGCTTGACTACATCGCAGGCAAGCTTTCGGACGCGATCGCGACCCACGGCATCGACCGGCAGCTCCTCGCGCCGTGAGGCCGACCCGCGAGCGGATCCTCTTCTTCGCCCTCCTCCCTGCGCTGCTGTTGGCGCTCGTCGTCGTCGGCACGTTCACCCTCCGGAGCACGCTTCAAAGCGACTCGCTGCGCAAGCAGTCGGTCCTTGAAGCGACAGTCGCTCTTGCTACCGAAAAAGCCAATCGTCTCGACCGGTTGCTTGTCGATCAGGACAACGTCGTCGTCGCGATCGCCGACCCGGCGCGCCTCGAAGAGCTTGAGCAGCGCTGGCTCCCGACCGCCCGCCGGGAGACGCCGACGATCCGTGCGATCTTCATGCTGGATGAAGCGGGGAACGTCGTCGCTTCCGCGTCGCGAAGCGCGGCAGCCTGGGCAGAAGACGATGGATTTCGACGACTTCTGGCGCAACGGCTCCGCCGCGACATGGACCTCACCGCCGTCCCCGAGGGGCAGCTCCGCCACCTCCACGGCGAGTATGAGGGGCGCGGCGTGCTCGTCTCGTTTTGGCAGAAGCGCGACGTCGACGGGCACCTGTACCTCGTCGTCGCGTGGCACGACATCGGCCGCATCGTCACCGACACCCTCCCCCGCCTCTACGGGGAGCGCGATGACGGAAAAGTGGAAGGATCTTCAAAGGGTAGCGACCGCGCGAGCCGGGTAAACATCGTCGACGAAGAGGGGCGTTTGGTCTTCGGACCGAAGCTCAAGACCGGCGACTACACGGTCGGCGTCCGTTTCCCGACGACCCTCTACAACTGGCGCCTCCAGGTCTCTCAGGCGGCCGCCGACGAGCTCGCCGCGAGCCTGCGCGCCCGTCGGCTCATCGAAGTCGGTCTCGTGAGCTTGTCTTCGTTGGTGATTTTCGCCGGCGTCGTGACGATCTTGGTCGCCTCGGCCCGCGAACGGCGGATGTCGGCGATGAAGAGCGAATTCGTGGCGAACGTGAGCCACGAACTAAAGACCCCCCTCGCGTTGATCCGCATGTTTGCAGACAATTTGGTCTCCGGACGCGTCGGCTCCGAGGCGAAGCGCCGCGAATATTTGGAGGTCATCCTCCGTGAGAGCGAGCGCCTCGGTGCGCTCATCGAAAACGTCCTCGACTTTGCCCAGGTCGAGCGGGGGAAGTTCGCGTTCTTCTTTGAAGAAGGGGACGTCGGCGCCCTCACGAAGGCGATCGTCGACGGCGCCGCCCTGCGCGCCCAGGAGCGCGGCATCGATCTGGTGTTCACCAAAGAGGGGAACACACGGGCCGCCGCGGTCGATCCCCGCGCCCTCGAAATGGCGATCGGCAACCTCGTCGATAACGCGATGAAATACGGGATCCCCCGCGAGATCGGCGAAGGGATCCCCGACTCCCAGCAGGCGCGACCGGGCATCGTCGTCCGCGTCGTCGCGCGGGGCGACAAGGTCCGCGTCGAGGTCCGCGACCGCGGCCCCGGGGTCGCCTCCAGCGATCAACGTCGTATTTTTGAGCGCTTCGTGCGGGCCGTCAAAAACGACGGCGAAACCGCCGGGATCCGCGGCAGCGGGATCGGCCTCGCCCTCGTCACGCAGATCGCGCGCGCCCACCGCGGGGCGGTCTGGGTCGAGCGGAATTGCGAAGACGGCTTGGAAAAAGGGGCCTGCTTCGTCCTCGAACTGCCGAAATCGAGCTAGGGCGGCGAACCGAGGAATATCGCATTATTTCGCAAAAATTCCGCGAATAGGGCCCTTCGGCGGCCCCCGGGCGGCACCGGGATCGTTCGCCGGAGCCGAATTCGCACCGGTGGGCGCATTTCTTCCCGTTGACGAGCGTCAAGTCCGGGGTATCGTGTTGCCGCCGCAGTGTGGGATCCTCCCACCGCGCATCTATCCGTCGGTCCTGCACGCGCCGCAAGCGCCTCGCAGCCGACGGTGACTCCTCGCTCGCAACACGTAAAGCGCCATACGCGCAGGCATCAGAGGCCGGTTTTCCGCATGGGTAACGACGAAGCGAAGCTGTTTGTGGCAGGGCTGCCGGACAGCATTTCCGAAGACACGTTGAAAGACCTCTTTCAGTCCGTGGGGGGCACCGTTGTCCAGGTGAGCCTTCCCCGCGATCGGGAGACCGGTCGTCCCCGCGGCATCGGCTTCGTCACCATGGCGACGGCGGAGCAGGCGGCTTCGACGCGGGAGTCCCTCGATGGGACGCTCCAGATGGGGCGTTCGATCCTGGTCCGCCCCTACGAGAAGGATCCGCCGAAGCGCGGCCCCGGCGAGTTCGCCCCGCGGGGTGAGTTTGCGCCGCGCGGCGAGCGTTCCTTTGGCGGTCCCCCGGACCGTGGACCGCGCCCGATGGGCGGCCCGCCCGGCGGTGCACCGCGCACGTTCGGTGGGCCTCCGCCCGCAGATCGTCAAATTTACGTAGGAAATCTCCCCTACGACACGACCTCCGCCGACGTCGAAACGCTCGTGAACAGTGTGGCCGATGGCCAGGTCGTTCGCGTCCACGTGCCGACGGAAGAAGGCGGTCGCAACCGCGGCTTCGGCTTCGTCACCATGGCGAGTTCGG
>JAAFHJ010000220.1 GCA_013298325.1 Myxococcales bacterium
CCCCACGAGGTCTTGGCCGTGCGGACGTGGATGCCGGCCGCCCCCGCCTTGACGTTGGTCTGAACCTTCTTGCGCTCGACCTTGACTGCGAGATTCTTCTCTTCGGTCTGCGGAATCGTCTTTTCGTTCTTCATGGGGAGCCTCGTTGGTAGGTGCAGGGGGAAAGACCCTCTGCTGGCCCAGTCCCCCCTGCAGACGCCGTGCCAAGGCGATTTGGTGGCCAAATTCAGCTGGGGCAGCGTCTGTGGCAGCACACTCGACAAATGTTGTCGCGAAGCGGGCTACAAAAGGCAGAAGCGGCCGTGGTGGCCGCTCCTTCTGTGGCGATGGGGTCCACTCTCACGTTCCGCCAGCCCGTCGGCGTGAAAAGATGCCAGCGATGGCAAGCAGTGCCACGAGAACCCCGCGTGCCGATGCAGCTCCGGGCTCGACGCTGCATGAGGCGGACGGTTTCGCTTCGACCGGCAAGCAAATGGGGAATCCCGGCGCGGAAGAGCATTCGAACCCAGCCTCGCATGCTGTCGTTGCGCACGACCGCGAGCACACCTTGCGGGTGCCGTTCGTGACGCAATAGTTTGAGTTGCACTCGACGTTCGTGCTGCAGGTGCCCCCGAGAGCGGCCGGGTCTGGATGGCCCGTGCGTCGCGGCATGAGTCCGACGGCTTGGTGTGCACGCTCCACGAATGCCCTCTGGCGCGCGAGGGCGACGAGAAGGATAAAGGAACCACGGCACGCCATGGGGTCGTCGACGGGCCGAACGCTCGCTCCGCCCGTCATGATTCCAACCGCCGCCCCGTTTGAATCAAGAGCGGGGCCGCCCGAGTCTCCCGAACAGCCCGAGATGTCGCTCACAACCATCCCGTCGGGGACGAGTCGGGTGCCGTCCGTCGTGTCGAAGGACGTGCCGTCGATTTGGAGAAACTTCGCGTTCTGCTGCTTCCGAACATCAGGGAAGGAACCGCCTGGGCGATCGATGGTGCCCCAGCCGATTCCTAACGCACTGTCTCCCGGCTTCGGGAGGTCGTCCAACCGAAGCCGTGGGAAGGTAATCCCTGTGATTGGCGTCTCCAACTCAATCGCACCAATGTCGTCCGCACACGTTCGCTTCGAAAAATCGACGATGAGTCGCTTGACCCCAATGGTCGCGGTTGGTGAGCGCTTATCGTTGCCGACGAGAACCTTGTAAGACGACGGTGTGTCGATGTTCGTGCCGAGTCGGCAGCTTGAATCAAAGTTGGTTCCGATTTCGTCCCCTTCAACGATGCAGTGACGGGCGGTCAGGACGAGGGTCGGGGTTACCGCAGTTCCTGTGCAAAGTACGACACCCGCCGTTTGAATCGCGACCGTAAAGTCTTGCGACGCAGGCGAATCGGTACCATCGACGATCGCTTGAGTGACCGTTTCCGCCTGCGTCTCCTCAACGGGAGCACTTGAACAAGCCGGGGCGAGCGCGAGGATAAAAATCGCGGGCAAAAGGAACTTCACGGACATTTAATCGCCCCGTTTGCGGTGCCGGCCGCGTCAAATGTCAGGCCAGCGAAGTTAAAACGTTTGGGGAGCGCCGAGTTGGACGAACCGATGCAAGAGAGTTGCCACGCGGTCGTTCGGGCGACGTTTGTATTCTTGTCGAGGAGAAACGGACCGGACGCGCCTGTTAGCTTCATCTTCGTCGATCCGCCGTTCACGAGAGCGAGGGCGGTCTTGAGTCCGGCAGAATCGAGGGAAATCGTGTCCCCCTCGACCATGTCGCGAAGCGCCAAGATCGCATCGTTGAACCGGACTTCGGTCGGCTGCTTGTTGGACTTCGCCGCTCCGCCGTGAATCGAAAGACCAGCGACCATGAAGGCATCGTAGTAGGCACTGCTGTAGTCGCCAGGCTTCTTCGCCAGCTTGAGAGCGCGTACGTCTAGATTGCTCAGTGTCGCAGCGTCTGGAGTCGTTTCCACGGTGAAAACTCGACCGTCGAAATTGTAGTTGAATGCGACCCCCTCCACGGTTTGAGTTCGCTTCAGCAACAGATAGGTAGGTCGCG
This sequence comes from Myxococcales bacterium, assembly GCA_013298325.1. Classification (GTDB taxonomy): domain Bacteria; phylum Myxococcota_A; class Polyangia; order Polyangiales; family Polyangiaceae; genus JAAFHJ01. The sequence continues at coordinate 2,033 of JAAFHJ010000220.1, forward strand.
GCGTCCCTGTCCAGCGTGTTTCGATTTGGTCGATGATACTTGCGACGAAGAGATCCTCGGGAATCAAAATCAGCCGTGGTGTCGCCCGGGCTACCTGGCTTGCAATGAGCGCCGGTGCAAACGAGCTTCCGTTCGGGTCGGCATCGTAGGTAAACGCGCTAAATAGCGGGTCATCGGCCGCCTTTGTCCCATTTAGCGCGAGCGATCCGAGCACCGCTGTCTTGAACGCTGCAGAGCCCGCGGAAGACGCGGAGACGTAGGCGTAGCGGAGGTTTGGACCCAGCGAAGTCGCGAGCGCTTTCGCGGCATTCCCAAACGGCAGAACAGCATCTGCTCGGTTCGCAACGGTCCCAATGGCCACCTCTCCGGGGGCGGCGGTCCGCGACGCGAGGGCGATGTCGTCACGATTTGGACCGAACACCGGGATTCCGGAGCTGGCCGCCGCCTGCGTTACGACGTCGAATTTGTCGGCACCGAGGGGGCCAATGATTGCCGATACCCCGAGGTCTTGGAGATGTCTTGCGGTAGCGCTGGGAGACTTTCCTTCGGCGCACAGGACGGCAGCCGTTGGACGAATCTTGTTCCCCGTAGGGAGGCTCTCATTCCAGGTATCGGTAGCGGTAATCATCGTCGTTTGCATCGACGCGAGGAGGTCAAGCGCCGTCCCTTGGGACGGAATCATGACGCCGAACAGGAGCGCGCTGTCATTGACGGCATCGCCGACGACTGAAAAACACCCAGAACTCGCCTCAATCGCCGGCAAACACTTTGCGGCGACACAGCGACTGATTGTACCAAGACGGTCCGAGCATTCCGCGTTCGTGGCACAGCCGGAGCCGACGCCTGGTGGAGCCGCTGCCGTCACCTTTCCACAGGTTCCTGTAGAAAAACATCGGCCACCGGCGCCAACGAGAGTGACGCATTCGGCGTCCGTGGTGCACTGGAGGCCATCGCGGTCCCCCAACGTTCCCGTAACTACCGTGCAGGCGCTGGCGGCGGCGGCCGCAAACAGTGCAACAAACGCAAAGCGTAGGACGCCAAATACGCGCATAGTTAAGTAGAGGGGGCTGTGAGACCCCCTCCTCGTTTCAGTCGTTCGAAATGATGGTGTAATGAGCGAAGCGGAAGTCTTTTGTACCGTCCGCGTTACGAGGTTCCGCGTACGGAGTACCAATTGCTAGCGTGGTGTAGCGACCACCGCTCTTCAAAATTGCGGTCGTGTCGGAGGTGCCCTCAAATACCGAATCCCACGCTTCGATACGACTGCGGCCCGTCGTCGGGTCGGTAATTGCACCGATTCCGAGCGCCTTCGAGATGTCGGGCGCAAAATCGCCGGGCGTCGGCTGGGCGGTGCCACCATTCGCCCCTCGTGCGATGCCGTTGGCAGGACCATATACGAAATCGCTCGTTCCAGCGTCTGTGCCAGTGCCTGCATTAGAATAGCGGACAATCGGGCGAAAACCCAACTTCACGGGTGCGAAGTCACTCAGTGCCCAAGACGCATGAATGAATTGAACAAGGCTTTTCCCCGCCGGTACCGTCGTCTGGTTGTCGAGTCGGTAGGACCACACCGCCGCGGAACTGGCCGTTTTTTCAAACGTATCGCCGCAGAGGCCGTTGTCGACGTTTTCCTGGGAGGTCTGCTTCGTGCAGCCGCTGGAAAGGAGCAAGAACTTCGATCCTGCGGCGAAGTCGGTTCCCGGCCGTGGGTCGGAGGTTTCGAAGTCGATCGTGTCGAGGAGCGCCTTCGTGCCGGCGTCCGAAACGCCGCCATCCCCAACACTTCGCAGCGCAGATTGCGCAACGATTTCCGCGCAGGATTTTGCTTCAAGGCCGAAGGCCTTCAGCGTGGTCGTGTAGTAGACGACGAAGCGGACCGACGTTGCCGCCGCAAAGAACGAAGACGGCAGCGAGAAGTCGCCGACTCGACCAACGGCGATCCCTGCCGCCGGCTGCGGGGGGCCCGCCGCGACGCTGTCGCCTCCCGCGCCACTCCCGACCGCACAGACGACCAGCGGGCTGTCCTGGCCGGTCATGTCGTTCGCGAGCACGAAGCGTACGGTGCTCGAAGTTCCTGAATCTACTGCGCTTCCGTCGGTGGATGCGTCTGTGGTGGTCGCGTCGCTGCCACTATCGCCCGCGGTCGCGTCGGCCCCTGCGTCGGTCGTCGTCGGGTCGGTCAGATCATCATCGCCGCAGTTGACGATCGCGACGCTGCAGCACGTTGCAAGGGCCACCGCAAATCCGCGCCAAACCAGGGATTTCTTCTGCATCGAGGGCTCTCCTCGTGTCTCGGCCGCCTAGTCTCGGAGGACGACTGTCCCCGCCGCTAGATCGCCCAGCACGTCGATATACTTGAGTTGAGGTTGAGAGAGCGGAGCTTCGGTGACCATCCGCTGAAGGTCCTCAAGCTCGCTCAGCCTCCGTGGAGCACAAAGGATGCCAGCCACGCGGTCATCGGCAAGTGCGTACTTGTAGTGGTCTGTATGCGTTGGGAGCCAGTTCGATTCCGGCAGTCCCAACGCCTCGCGCGTCCGTACACCGTGCGCCGTCGTGAACAAGAAAAGCGGATTTGTTTCAGCGGTCACCTTCGGGAGTATTTCGCGACGCGCCCCTCGGTGGAGCGCGTTAAACCTCGCAAAGACGACATGAAGGCGATCGTCGGAAAGCGCGCGCGCCGCCGCTTTTCGATCGTGAAATGTCGCGCCGTGGGCGCTCGCGCCGTGGAATTCCGAGGCCAACGTCAATGGTGGAATTCTTCGATCGATGTCGCGCGCGTAACACCCACCCGCGAGCGTGATATCGGCGCGCTTCATCCCTGGGATGTCCTCGATCAGCTCGCAGATCGGACCGGCGGCGAACTCCGGCTGGGCGACGTAGGATACGGCGGCGACGACGACGCGGTCTCGGACGGCCGTTCCGCGCGCGAAGAGCGCCGCCAGGCCTTTTCGGGACGGCGAATAGCGGGGCCAGTGCATGTCCGCGCTGACGAAAAAGAAGTTGCACCCTGCATCGAAGGCGGCAGGAATCACGTCGGCATCGTCCACGCCCCCTACACAGTAGGGGGAGACTTCAAACCGACCGACACGCACACGATCTGCGAGCGTTGGCAGCGACGTCCGCGGGCTCACTTTCCTCCGAACGGATCGATATTCCGATCGAGATCAAGGCCCTTCTTCTTTCCGCTGGCGGTGGGAGCCGGGGTCGGGTCGACCTTCGCCGTCTCGACCGGTCTTGTGTCGGTCGGCTTTACGCCGTCGGTGTTTTTTGCTGCAGTTGCGCCGGTGTAGGCTGCTTTCGGGGTGCCCGGCTTCGTCTTCGCGAGCTCGAACTCAATGGTCGCATCGGCGGCGAAGGTCACCTCGCGACCACCGTCGTCGAAGCCTTCCGCCTGGGCAGTTACCCGGTGGCTGGCTCCGTCTTTGGCCTTTGTGATTTTTGCCGGGTTCCCCTCGATAGCGAGACCATCGAGGAAAATTTTCGCATTTGAAGGACGCACCGTGACGGCCAGATTCACGGTTGCCGCAGCGGTCGCACTCGGCGCGCTCGTGCTTGTCCCGGTCGCTTCCGGGGTTGTGGCGGCGGCGGCCACAGGCTTTCGGGTCGCCGAATAGACAGCCGCCCCGCCGGCGAGGAGGGCAACGCCGGCGAGGGCCGCGATGAGCGGCGTCCGGTTCTGCGCCGGTGGGGCGATCGCCATTTCCCCCGTTGCCGCGAGAGAACTCGTGGAAGCGAGCGGGTTTGTCATCGTGACGACGCTCTGGCGAAGCGCGCTCCCGCGGACCATCGACTTCCGACTGTTTAGCGTGTTTGAACCGGTCCCCGGCGCCGACTCTTCGAGCTCATTGGAGATCTCGAAATCGAGCCCCTCACGCTCCGCCTCTTCGAGGGCCTTGATCTGAGAGTCGATCACCACGCGGCGCTTGTCGCGGTCGTTCTTGAACGCCTCCTGCAGCACCTTGCCGACGTCGCGCGCGATGATGCGCTCGGGCAATTCGCGGCTCAGGTCTTCGAGATCGCGCTGGAAATCGACGGCATTTTGATACCGTTCGGCAGGGTCATTCGCGATCGCCTTCAATACGATTTCATTGACGCGTGCCGGGAGGCCGCGTTTCTCAGCTTCGGGCGAGACCGGTGCCTCTTTTGAGGTCAATTTTTGAAGGACGACGATGTTCGACATCCCCTTCCAGCGCCGCCGCCCAGCAGCCGCTTCCCAGAGCATGACGCCGATGGCGTAAAGGTCGGCACGACAATCGAGGTTGTCGTTGATCGCCTGCTCGGGCGCCATGTAGGTGATCTTCCCCTTGATCACGCCGGTGCGCGTTTCGACGGCCGAATTTGCTGCTTTCGCGATGCCGAAGTCGACGAGTTTCGACTGGCCGTCGAAGGTCGTCAGAATGTTGTGGGGGGAGACGTCCCGGTGGACGAGGTGGAGCGGCGACCCGTCGAAATCGGCGAGCTCGTGGGCGTGCTGGAGGCCACCGAGCACGTCGATCATCACGCGTAAGTAGTGGGCAAACGTGAAAGATCCGTCGAAGCCGCAGCGCGCGATGACCGCCTGGAGGGAGGCGCCGTCGAGGTACTCCATCGCCAGGTAGTGGAGACCGTCGTCGTCACCGACCTCGTAGGTATTGACGACGTTCGGGTGATTGAGGCGGGCGGCGAGCCGAGCCTCTTCCATGAACATCTCTACGAAATCAGGATCTTGCGCCATGTCGGGGCGCAGCTGCTTGACGACGGCAAGCTTGCGGAACGTCGACGGCCCCTTGAGGACCGCGAGGTACACCGTCGCCATCCCGCCCTGGCCGAGCTCGGCGATAAGCTGATATTTTCCAGCGATTTCCGTCTGTTGTGCCATGCGTGCGCGTGAGCGCGGGGGACTCTGTTCCGACATGGGGCTCTCAAAAGGGGACGGCGAAGAAAACCGAAGTCTCGCGGACCGCTAACACTAGCGAAGATCGGGCCAATGCTTCTACTTCCGCGCACTGTTTCCATGGCAGAGCCGGCACCTTTTCGGCGAGCGTCGTAGGCACCGTGTGCCGCTTGGCGCTTCCTGCAAGCGCCCCGCGAAGATCCGATAGGCAACGCAAGGGAAAGCACAGTACTCTTTCAGGGACGTAGGGGCCCCGCCGCAGGGTCACGTTCTGTGACGGTTCCGGTCGCCCCCGCACGTACCTATGGTCGTTCCGATTCTTGCCCTCCTGCTCGTCGTCGCCTTTTTTGCAGCGATCGCCTGGTTCGTCCTCCGTCCGAAGGCGCCCGTGGTCCTCCAGCAGGCGCCGCCGCGTGCTTTGGCGGCCGACGACCTCCCTGGCTCGATGAGCCACCAGCCGATTGCGCCGCCCAAAGCGGTTGTTCCGATGGGGGCGATCGAATTCGAGCTTCCGATGGCGACCCACGATCCCGAATTGGGCGTCCCCCCCTCGTCGTCCCACAAAGCCTCACCGGTCTTGACGCTGGACGCCCCCGCGCCACCGCCGCGCTCGCTGTCGCCGGCCCCCGGTTCCTTTGGCGCAGCCCCGCAAGCGACTGATTTGCACGCGCTTTTTGAGCCGCCGCCCCGCGCGTCGACCCGCCCGATGACCCTCGATGCGCCGTCGCCAAACCGCCCCGTCGAGGCGCCCCTCTCGCTCCCCCAGTCGCCGCGCCCTCGAGACCC
>JAAFHJ010000221.1 GCA_013298325.1 Myxococcales bacterium
GCGCTCGCGAGGATGTCGGTGAGCGAGTCCTTCAAGAAGCGAATTTCTTTCGCCTGAATCTCGATATCGGTCGCCTGTCCGCGCGCGCCGCCGAGCGGCTGGTGGATCATGATGCGCGAGTTCGGAAGGGAAACACGCTTCCCCTTGGCCCCCGCGGTGAGCAAAATCGCGCCCATAGAAGCGGCGAGACCGATGCAGGTCGTCGAGACCGGGCTCCGGAGGAACTGCATCGTGTCGAAGATGGCGAGGCCCGAGTACACCACGCCACCCGGGCTGTTGATGTAGAGCATGATCTCTTTGTCGGGATCTTCGCTCTCGAGAAACAGGAACTGAGCAATGATCTCGTTGGCGACCATGTCGTCAATGCCGGAGCCGAGGAAGACGATGCGGTCCTTCAAGAGCCGCGAGAAGATGTCCCACGCGCGTTCGCCGCGGTGGGTCGTCTCGACAACCATGGGCATGCCGACGGGCTGAAGCGTGGGCGATCCGTCGCGGATGCCTTGCTCCAAAATCGCCATCGCTTGAGAGCGGGTTTCCGGTCGCTTCGTGAACATCGAGATCTCCTTGGCTCCCACCGGCGAACGTGCCTGCGGGACCTGTGGGCGCGCCGGGGAGGCCGGCGGCGAGGATGTTTGGCGGGGCCCAGCGGCGCCGACGTTCGAGACGCACAGGGCGTCGGTGGGAGGGGAAACGGCGAGACTTCCGCCGGCGGCGAAGCGGGCACTCGACGAGGAGTTCCCACTACCTTCTCCTGGAAAAACGAAGAAGTCCGCTTCGTGTTCCCACGAAACGGACCCCGACGGTCAGGGCGACGCGCAGCTTACGCACGACCGCCCGTTTTTGCACGACCTCCGTGCACGATTCCCGTCACTTCTTCTTGGCGGGCTTCTTCTCTTCGGACTTTTCGGCCTTCGCCTTCGCCGGCTTTTCCGCTTTGGCTTCTGCCTTCTCGGCTTTGTCGGCCTTCTTGGCTTCCGCCTTCTCCGCCGCCGGCTCTTCCGCCTTCGCGTCCGTCCGCCAGTCCTCACCCTTGGCGAGGTCGACGATCGTCGATTTGCTCTCGATGAAGTCGAGGATCTTGTCCTCAAGGATCATCCCGACGAGCATGTCGCGCTTCTGCTTCTCGCGGTACTCGGTGCGGATCTTCGCGACGTTCTGGCCGCTCTCCTCCGCGAGTTCCTTCATGCCGTTCTCGATGTCCTCTTCGGTCACCTTGAACTCATTCTTCTTCGCGATTGCGGCCATGAGGAGGCCCGCGCGGACCTTCTTCTCCGCATCGACCTGCATGCTGGAGGCAATCTGGCGCGCCTGGTCGGGGCTGAAGCGCTGGCCCGAGCGGCGAAGCTGCTGGAGGAACTCCTGCTGCATCATCTGGCGCTGCGCGTCGACGAGGCTCGGGGGGACGTCGCAGCTGTTCTTCGTGTTGAGGAACTCGACGATCTGCTCGGCCAGCGCGAGTTCCGCGCGGTCCTTGTGGAGCTTCTCGAGCTTCGTGTGAATGTCGGCGCGGAGCTCGACAAGCGTTTCGAAGCCGCCGACCGACTTGGCGAGTTCGTCGTCGGCCGTCGGGAGGATCTTCTCCTTGAGTTCGACGAGCTTCACGGTGAAGACACCGTTCTTGTTACGGAAATCGGCGCGGGGGTGCCCTTCGCCAAAGGAAGCTTCCGCGTTCACCGTCTTGCCGACTTCGGCGCCGGTGATGGCGGTGTCGAGCTCGGGGAGGAGCTGGCCGGAGCCGAGCTCAAGCTGAACGCCTTCGGCGCCGCCGTCCTTCACGTCCTTGCCGTCGATGGCGAGGGTGAAGTCGATGGTGACGAGGTCGCCGGCCTTGGCGGCGCGGGCGGCGGCGGGCGCTTCAAAGCGCGCAAAACGCTGCTGAAGGCCTTCGAGTTCTTTCGCGACCATGTCGTCGTCGACGGCCATGCTCGGGCGCTTCAGCTCGAAGCCTTCGAAGACGACTTCGCTGATGTCCGGCTGGACTTCGAAAATCGCCTTGTAGCCGAAGGCGGTCTTCGACTCGAGCGTGCCCACCTGAACCATCGGCTGGTTGATCGGCTGGACGTTCTGCTGAGAAATCGCCGTGCCGAGCGTGTTCTGCACGAGGTTGTTCGCGACGTCGTTCTTCACCTGGCCGGCGAAGAGCTTCTTGAGGACTTCGCGCGGGGTCTTCCCTTTCCGGAAGCCCTTGATATGCGCGGTCTTCTCAAGAGCCTGGTACGCGCGCTCAAACTCGGTCTTCACCGCTTCCGCGGGGACTTCGATGGAGAGCTGCATCACGACGGGAGAAATACGTTCGGCGGTGACTTGCATGGTCTGGGCCGCGCGACTTAGCGCGACCCCGGCAGGATGCAAGTAGGAAGTGTTCCCGCCAGGTTCTGCGGCGCGGGGTGGCGCCACAAGATCCCTCGAAAGTACATCAATCTTCGAAGGCGAAGTTGTCGGGATCGTAGGCGTCGAAGGTGTCGTCGAAGAGCAGGTCGGACCCTTCCTGGTGGGTGTCCTGCATCAGGTCTTCAAAGTTGTAGCCAGCCTTGAATCCCGGACGGAGCTCTTCGCGCTCAAACTCTTCGATGCTGCGGTAGTTTTTCGGCATTGCCATGGGGTGCTCCAGGTTCGTGGCGTGCGGGATCGGTACGCAGCGCAGCGCGCGGCGCGGGGGTGCAAAAATACGGGCGGCCTCGGCCGACGCGGCGGTCTCAGGGCGTCTTGCGAGGGAACGCGATGACCTTGCCCCGCTCGGGGCTCGGAGACGTCGGGACGGGGGCGAAAAAGCGCCCGAGGACCTTCGCCCGCGCCGGCGCAACGGCTTCTTCACGAAGGGCGTGGGCGAGCGGGGTCAGCAAGGTACGTGCGGTTTTCATCGTTTGGTCCCGACGTAGGGGTTTGTCCTACATCTGGGCACACCCTTAAGCGAACCGACCGGCGACGCCAAAAATGCCGCGTCGAATTCTCTGGACGGCCGCGAGCCGCTGAAATTTCCACAGAATTTGATGGAAAGCGCTCTCCATTTGCTGCGGCAGGCGAAGGGGCATTCTCAGCACGAGCGAATGGGACTAGGTAACCCGGCCTCCATGAGCGCTCGTCAGGTCATCGCGGTCGTCAACCAGAAGGGGGGAGTCGGCAAGACGACCACCTCCGTCAACCTCGCTGCCTCCGTCGCTGCCGCGGAGAAACGCACGCTGCTCGTCGATCTCGACCCTCAGGGGAACGCCAGCTCCGGCGTCGGTGTCCGCCCCGGCACCTGCAAATTGTCCGTGTACGACGCGATGATCGGCCAGGCACCGCTGAAGGAAACGATCCTCGCGACCGAGGTCCCCCACCTCTTCCTCGCGCCGGCGACCCAAGATCTCGTCGCCGCCGAGCTCGAATTGGTCGACGCCGACGATCGCGCCACGCGACTGAAGTCGCTCCTCGATCCGGTCCGTGGCGACTACGATCACATCTTTCTCGATTGCCCGCCGTCGCTGGGACTTCTCACATTGAATGCGCTCGTCGCCGCCGACCGCGTCCTCGTCCCGCTTCAGTGCGAATACTACGCCCTCGAGGGACTCACTCATTTGATGGCGACGATCGATCGCGTCAAAAACGGGCTAAATCCAGGACTTGAGGTCGAAGGCATCGTTTTGACGATGTTCGATCCGCGGAACAACTTGGCTCACCAAGTCGCCGAGGAAGTAAAGCGTCATTTCCGGGTTTTTGACAGCGTCATTCCCAGAAACATCCGTCTTTCTGAGGCGCCTTCTCACGGCAAGCCGGTCCTCCTGTACGACATCAAATCGAAGGGGGCCGAAGGCTACCTCTCGTTGGCTCGCGAGTTTCTCAAATGAACCAGCCCGTCGATCCGAAGCGCCGCGCCCTCGGCCGTGGCCTCGATGCCCTCCTCCCCTCGGCGCCGGCACCACGCGCCGACTATGGCGACAAGAGCGTCTTCCTCTGCCCCGTCGAGAAGATCGCGCCACAAGCGGGGCAACCGCGCCAAGTCTTTGATGAAATCGCGCTCGACGAGCTCGCATCGAGTCTGAAGGAGCACGGGCTCCTTGAGCCGCTCGTCGTCCGTCGCAAGGGGACGACCGACTCCTTCGAGCTCATCGCCGGCGAGCGCCGTTGGCGAGCCGCCCAGCGGGCCGGCATGCACGACGTCCTCGTCGTCGTGAAGGACGTAACGCCGGAGAAAGCGTTCGTTCTCGCGATCTTGGAGAACGTCCAGCGCGAAGACCTCAACCCGATGGAGCTCGCCGAGGCCTACCAGCGCCTCGTCAAAGAGCACGGCTACACCCAGGAAGCGCTCGCGGAACGGCTCGGGAAGAGCCGCGTGGCGATCACCAACGTGCTCCGCCTTCTGAAGCTCCCCGAGCGCTTTCGGACGCGCGTCATGCAGGGGGAACTCACCGAAGGGCACGCGCGCGCGCTCCTCGGCGCCCCCGAGGAGAAGCTCGACGGCATCGCCGAGAAGGTCCTCCGCGGCCGACTCAACGTCCGCGCAACCGAAGATCTCGTGCGGAAAGCGAAGGACGATCCGAAGCCGTCAAAGGGGAAAACCAAAGAAGATTCGGCTGCTCCCGGCGAGAAGTCCCCATCGATCAAAGACCTCGAACGGCGCCTCATGGTCGCCCTCGGAACGCGCGTCGAAGTACGCGACACCGGAAACAAGGGGGAACTCGCGATCGCTTACGCCGACCTCGACGTCCTCGATCGGGTCCTCGCGAAAATCCTCAAGTAGACCGTTCTTCTTGCAAAGAGAAACGCGCGTCCTCCTCGGAGACCGCGCGTCTTCTTTTTTTGGATTCTTGGTCAGTGAGGCGTGCACGCGAGGTTGGACGTCGACGTTTGAATGCCGAGGAACCCGTCGGGACTTTCGCTCCACGTCACCGGCTTCCCATCGGCGGCAGTACCCCGACCGTCGCAGTTGAGGCGCAAATTGGCGCCGAGGATGCAGGACCCGTCGGGCTGCTTGGTCCCCGCCAAGTCGCCGCCGTACCCTTGAATAATGCAGGTGTAAACGGCGGCGCACTTCGGGCAGGTCTTCGCGGGACCGGCATCGACGGGCCCTGAGTCGCGTCCGCTGTCGGAGGTTCCGGCATCTTCGCCGGCGTCGCCAGGCAGTTCAGTGGCGGCATCCGGTTCATCGACGGTTCCCGAGGAATCGGTGCAGGCTGCAAGCGCAGCAATGAACGTACCGAGGGCAACTTTCAAATCGTATTCATGGTGTCTCTCGTGGGAGGTTCAAACAGCACAACGGAGGACCGCACCGCGGCCTCCCGACGGCGAACGTACGCAAGTGTTCAGGAACGTTCAAGGATAAGACGCGCGCTCACCGAGCGAATGCTGTCCGACCCTCGCGCCGTGCCGCAAAGCGGCATCACCTGCCGAAAACGATTGCGCTGGACGCCGCTCCGATCGATGGAGGCGCCATGTCGTACCGTTTGCGCGCTTCCGTCGGCCTCGCCCTTCCGCTCGCCACGTTCTTTTTCAGCGGACCGGCCTTCGCCGACCTGACTCCCCGGCAAACCTTCGATCTTCGTGGAGATATTGTGCTCGTGGGTGGCACGCTCGGCCACGACTGCCGCGCATCTACGCCGGCGCCGCTCGTCGGGACCGTCGACGCCGACTGCGGCCTTGAAACTGCCGACAGCGCCCTCGACGTCTTTTGGCGCTCCCAGGACCCGACCGACGCCACCGCATCTGCGAAGCTTGCGACGAAGGCGGCCGACGCCCGCACGACGGTCCGTCTCGGCCTCCCGGCGAACGCGAAGGTCCGCTACGCGCGCCTCTATTGGGGGAGCCGCGGCGCCGGGATCGATGGCGCCGTGACCCTCGACCGGCCGGGCACGAACGCGACTGTCGCCGTCACCGCCGACTCGACGAGCCTTGTCGCGAGCGAACAGCCCCAGTGGGCGCAAGCGACCGCCGACGTTACCGCGTTTGTTGCCGCGCAAGGTGCCGGACTCTTTCGCTTTTCGAACTTCGATTTTGAAGACGTCCGCAACAAAAACGAGCAGACCGCCTTCGCCGGCTGGTCGCTGATGGTCGTCTACGAAGACGACGCCGCCCCGAACCGGAATATCGCGCTCTTCGACGGCCTCGACCTCGTCCGAAACGGGAAAGCGGTCAGCGGGACGATCACCGGGTTCCGCGTTCCGAAGGCCGGCTTCGACGCCAAGCTGGCCGTCGTCGCCTACGAGGGGGACGTCGGCGGGACCGGAGATGCCCTGCAATTCAACGGAGTTGCCCTCAGCGATGCCCAGAACCCGAGCGACAACTTCTTCAACGGAACCCGGTCGATCCTCGGCCGGACCGCCAGCGATGGCGCCCTCGCGAGTTACTTGCAGAATACCGGCGATCTTCCGCGATTGAGCGGCGCTCCGGGGAGCAATCTCGGCGTTGATCTTGACATTGTCGACATCACGAGCCGCGTCAAAGCCGACGAAACTTCTGCCACTTTTTCGCTGACGACCGGCGCCGATGCACTCGCCGACAAATATGCGGTGGGGGCGTTTGCGACGTCGATTTCGACGCTCCGGCCGGACCTCTCCGGCATCAAGAAGTCGGTCGCCCGCGAAGGGGGCGGAACGACGATTCGCCCTGGTGATACGGTAGTTTATACGATCACCGTCCCCAACGGCGGCAACGACAACGCGATCGACACCGTCATCGCCGATCCGCTGCCGAAGGGGGTAACGTTCGTCCCCGGTTCTATCGCCATTGGCGGCAAATCCTTCACCGACGCGGCAGGCGACGATGCTGGCGAGTTCAATGCGAGCTCCCGCACGGTGACGGCACGTATCGGTCTTGGCGCGACGGCCGCGAAGGGGGGCCTCGTCTGCGGCGCCACCATCGCCGACTGCCCCGCCGGCGGCGCGACCTCAGCGACCGTCACCTTCCGGGCGACCGTCGACGCGACGGCGAAGGGGACGATCGACAACCAGGCAACCGTCGCCGCCACCGGCGAAAAAGGCGACGGGCGGCGGACGTACACCTCCGACGCCGACCCGACGACCGACGGCGCCCAGGCAACGCGCTTCACCGTCGATGAAACCCCCGCCGAAGCCGACGCAGGCCCCGTCGAAGAGGACGCCGGTCCGGCGGTCGACGCAGGCGTCGTCGACGATGGCACGGAGATGGCGGGAGGGGCGCTCTCCTGCGGAACGTCCCCAGCAGCGGGCGGCCTTGGCGCTGCAGCCGCGGGGTTCTTCGCAGCTATCGTCGCGCTCTACACGCGACGAAAAGGCGCAAAAAAGTAAGGTTTTTCCAGGAGAACGAACGCCACGCCCTAGCGGGCGTCGGCGAACGAACGGGCTCCTCGAGCTACGGCCCGTCGTCTCTCGTCACGCCCTAACGGGCGTCGGCGAACGAACGGGCCAGGAGCGTATTCTCGAGAAGGCAGGCGATCGTCATCGGACCGACGCCGCCGGGGACCGGCGTAATCCAGCCGGCGACCGCCGATGCCTCCGCGAAGTGCACGTCGCCGACGAGCTTTGCGACGCCGTCGACACCGGAAACGCGATTGATGCCGACGTCGAGGACGACGGCCCCCGGTTTGATCCATGAGCCGCGTACGAACTCGGGGCGCCCGACGGCGGCGACGAGAATGTCGGCCTCCTGGCAAACGGCGGCGAGGTTTTCCGTACGGGAATGGGCGATGGTCACCGTCGCGTCGGCAGCCAGCAGAAGCATCGCCATCGGCCGCCC
>JAAFHJ010000222.1 GCA_013298325.1 Myxococcales bacterium
CGAGCTTCTCGTCTTCGGGGCGGGCGAAGAAGGTCCCGATATCGGTGTAGACATCAAGGATCTGTTCGCGCGGGACGCCGTGATCGATGACCGACACGAAGCCGAACTCGCGCAGCGCCCCTCCAAATACACGAATGAAATCTGCACGATCGGCAGGACTCCCCCCGGTGAGTGCTGCGAGGGATACGACGGGGATCGTGCGCGTGCTCATGGGGCGCCGCTTACCAGATTCAGAAGCTGTAGAGTACAGCCTAAGCGTATGCAGAATGCACTATGTGCATCATGCACAAATCTCAGAGGCGGATATCGACGTAGGTCTGCTTCTTGATCTCTTCGAGCCAGCTGCGCCGCTGCTTGTCGAGCGCCTCGTTCTGGGCGCGCTCCAGCATCGCGTCCTTCACCGCTTCGAAGGCGGGGAGCGTCGTCGCTTTGGCGACCTGGACGACAAGCCACGCCTCTCCGACATGGACCGGCTCCGCCGTCTCGCCAGGCTTCACGCTTGCGATCGCCTTCTGAAGCTCCGGGAGATAGGCGGCGAACGGCTGCGCGCCGCGGGACCCGCAGGTGGTGCGGGTATCGACATCGTCGGTGTAGTCGGTGACGATCTTGCAGAAGTCTTCGCCATCACGGGCGCGCTTCGCGAGGTCGAAGGCGAGCGTTTCCCGAGCTTTTTCCTGCTCTTTCGTCGAATCCGGGATGACGCGGAGCGCGAGGATGCGCGCTTCGATCGGATTCTCCTTCTGAATCTGCGCGACGAGTCGTGTGTAGGTTGCACGGGCGTCGTCTTCGGTCACGCGCACACGCCCGCGGAGACGGAGCTGGACCAGGTTCCCCTCAAGGAGCTGGCGACGTACCTCTTCCCGATATTCCTGCTCACTGAGGCCGGTGCGACGCGCCTCGGAGACGACCTGGTCGACGGAAACCTGCGCACGCTGGGCGATCTTGGCGATGGCGTCGTCGATGTCTTTCGCGGAGACCGACACTTTGGCCTTTTCGGCGGCGATCTCGACGAGGCGCTCATCGACCATGCGATTCAGCGTCTCCTTGTAGACCTCGGGCTCGAGGCTCGCGAGCTCGGCCGGATTGGGTGTCTGCGCGGCGATGCGCAGAAGGACCGGCTTCGACCGGTAACGGACGTCCGACAGGAGGATCGGACGCTCCCCGACGACCGCCACGACGCGCTCCACAACGATCGCGTGGGCAACGACCGGCGCAACGAAGGTGGCGAGTGCGGCGGCGGCAGCAAAGAGGCGGCGCATGGGGCGCGATCTAGCGCGGATCGGTCGAAATGGGCGAAGGATCCCGCGAAACAAACGCGAAAAAGCTGCCCTCCGAAGAGAGCAGCTTTTGCGATTCCTGCGAAGAAGCGCCTCGATGAATCGAGGGTTCTCCGGCGGAGATCAGCGCTTGGAGTACTGGAAGCGCTTGCGGGCGCCCGGCTGACCGTACTTCTTGCGTTCCTTCTTGCGGGCATCGCGGGTGAGGAAGCCGGCGCGCTTGAGGGCGGGACGACGCTCCGGATCCGAGATGATGAGTGCGCGGGAGATGCCGTGGCGGATTGCTTCCGCCTGGGCGCTCTTGCCGCCACCCTTAACGGTCGCGATGACGTCGAACTGATCGACGGCTTCGAGAAGCTCGAGCGACTGGCGCGCGATCATGCGGGCCGTGGGGCGCTCGAAGTAGGAGTCTGCGGCTTCGCCGTTGACGACGATCTGGCCGGAGCCAGCCTTAAGCCAAATACGGGCGATTGCCGTCTTGCGCTTGCCCGTCGCGTAGGTGCGGTTGTCGGTTGCCATGGTCGAACCCTTCACTTGAGGACGAGCGCTTGCGGCTTCTGCGCGACGTGCGGGTGATCCGCGGTCGCGTAGACCTTGAGCTTCGTGAAAATATCGCGGCCGAGAACGTTCTTGGGGAGCATCCCCTTCACGGCCTTTTCGACCGGGAACGTCGGCTTGGTTTCGAGGAGATCGGCGTAGTTGGTGGCCTTGAAACCGCCCGGGATACCCGAGTGACGGTTCCACGCCTTCTGATTCGCCTTGTTCCCCGTGAGGAGGATTTTGTCGGCGTTGACGACGATGACGAAGTCGCCATTGTCAACGTGGGGGGTGAACGTCGGCTTGTGCTTGCCGCGGAGCACGCGGGCCACTTCGCTCGCGAGGCGGCCAAGGGGCTTGTCCGTCGCGTCGACGACCCACCAGCCCCGGTCTTTCTCCGCCCATTCCTTCGTCGCCGAGAACGACGCGAAGGGGCGGCGAGCCGGCTTCGGGTTTTCGATCTTCGTATCCGTCGTCTTCGACGTGGCCATGATGCGTGCTCCAGCTGTTCCAATCGTGATCGGCCCGGAGGCGGGCCAACCTAACTCCGGGGCTCGTTCCGGACGGACGTCGCAGTTCGCGGACGTCTCGCACGGGGAGACTTTCACCCGTAGGCAGGGGCGCGCACACTTACGGTCCCGATGCGGCGCTGTCAAGCAAGGATGGAGCAAATGCGATCCGTTACGTGCACAATTCCGAATTTCAGACCGTTTTCGCGGCGCTCGGCCCCTCCGCGCGCGCGAGAACCCCGTTACCGGAGGGGGGCGCAGCAGCGGAAGCCGGTCGAGTAGTCGTAATGAGCGAAGTTGTGGGCCGAGGTCTTGTAGAGACACCCCTCCCCGTTTCGCGTCGTGTCGGCATAAAAACCGCCGCGAAAATCGACAGCTGCGGTCGCGGGGGGCGGCGGCCCGTCGAGGATCCACTCGTGGAGGTTCCCCATCATGTCGTAGGCGCCCTCCTCGGTGACGCAGCCCGGGTTTGTGCCGGCGCGGTCGACGGTCCCTGCCTGCTGGTTGATGCCGGGCTCGTCGAGGCGCGAAAAGACCGACGGATCGGAGGACTGGAGGCAGGTGACCGCCGGATGCCCCGGGTAGCTGTCATTGCAGACCCCCGGCCGCTTCGTGTTCCCATAGGGATACGTGTATTGCGCACTCCCGCGGCAGGCGCGGAGCCACTCGTCGCTCGCGCAGAGGCGTTTTCCGGCCCCCTCGCAGGCGCGGAGCGCGTCGGCGCCGGAGATGTAGCCCTGGGGGACGGCGTTCGGCGCGCTTCGTGCGGCGATCGCCTTGTTTTTTGGCGGCGGATAGTAGGGGGACCAGCTCGCGATCGTCTGCCGCTGGGCGTCCACCAGGTCGACGTAGGCCTCGTAGCGATCGATGCATACTGCACCCGCTACGATCATGCCGGCGGGGCAGCGTGCAGTATACAATTGTTCCGCGAGGCCTTCGTTGGGGCGCGCGTTGACGTCGGTTGGGCAAACGCCGCCGTCGCCGATGGTGGCGTCGCCCGTGGTGGCGTCGCGGGTGGCATCACCGCTTCCATCCCCGAGGACCGCGGCATCGCTGGGCGCGCCGTCGCTGGCGGCATCGGCGATTTCCGGGTCGTCGTTCTCGGGATCGGCCGCGGTGTACTCGGCCGCACAGGCCGGTGCGGCGACGAGCATCCCAACCGATGCGGCACGTAGGATCCAGCGCACCGCGAGAGACTGACGATACTTGCGGCGGGGCGCAACAGGGCCGAGCCCCCTTCGCGTCCGAACTTCAGAAGAGGCCGATGCGGAAGTTGAAGAGGTTGTAGCCGAGCTCCCAGGGGCGCGGATTCGGGTTGATGCCGATGTCGAGCGCGAGGGGGAACACCGGCGTAAGTAGCCGAATTCCTGTACCTACTGAGTAGTGGAGGACGAAACGCCCGCCGTCGCGCCACGGGTAGGAGGCTGGGTCCCGCCAGAGGTTTCCGGCGTCGACGAAGACGACCGTCTCCAACGAATCCGAGAGCGGAATTCGCAATTCAGCGTGCGGATTGATCAAGAGATCGCCACCGCGGACGATCGTCCCCGCCGCCTGTTTGACGGGATCGGAAGACTTCTGAATGGTGTCGGCCTGGTCCTGGGGGATGAAGGTGTTTGGCAGGTAGGCGCGCATCGATTCGGCGCCGCCCAAGAAAAAGAGGCGGTCCGGATAGGTCTTGGAGGAGGCGACGAGCGGCACGTTCATGCCGGCACGGAGCTCAACGGCGAAGCGCAAACGGCCGCGGATCGGGACGTAGCCGGCGATCGTCGTCTGGAGCTTGACGAAGTGGCTCTCGCAGAAGTTCGCCGCCGAGGGGTCGCTTGCATCTTGCAAGCATTTTGGCTTGGTCGGGTCGGTGGAACCGACGGGGAACGCGTCAACGTGCTCGGCGCCGAAGGAGAAGAAGGTCCCGCGGGTGGCGTCGAGGGAGTTGTCACGGCGGTCCCAGGAGACGGAGAGCTTCTGGGCGAACGCGTAGGTCGATCCGCGCGGGTACAGAAAGGCGCGCGCCCGCGGATCGCTGGGATCGGTGACGTTGAGATCGCCAAAGATCCGCGTCGCATTGGCTTCAACGCTCGGCGAAAACTGGATTTGAAAATTGCGCGCCGGTGAAAAGGTAAGCGTCGGCGCGACGGCGAACTTCCGGACGTAGAAGTCGCGCTGGAGATCGTGAACAGCTAGCGCATCGATCGACCCTCGGAAGAGCGGGCCGAGCCCGGTCTCTGGGAACTGGAGGCTCGCCGTCAGGCGGCCGGCGACGCGGGCGCCGAAGTCCAGATCGCCAAAGTTTGCGCGGGCTACCGGATCGATCACGAGCGGCGTCGGCAGGTAGGCGACGTTCCCGACGACGCCGAAGGAGATCGCTCGGCCGAGGACGTTGCGATCGCCAAACTCGCCGCCAACGCGGAAACCTTCCGCCGTGTAGAAGCCGCCGGAGGCCTCGAGAACATAGAGCGGTCGTTCCGTTACAGTGACGATAACGGTCTTCTTCTTTTGTGGAAGATAAGGATCTTCCAAATGAATATCAACCGCAGAAAACACGCCGAGCGCGCCGAGCAATTCCTGGGTGCGACGGACGCCGGCCGTCGTGTACGGCTGCCCGACTTCGAGGACGATCCGCTTCCGGAGGATCGCCTCGCGCGTTCGCGGATTGCCGTGAATTTCGATGGCCCCTACGAGGACGAGGTCCCCCTCGGCGATCTCAAAGCGGGCACGGCCGCGGGTGTTGTCCGGAGACTTGTCGAGGACCCATTTGACCTGCGCGAAGGCGTAGCCGCGGGCTTGGTAGTAGGTAAGCAGCTTGCGACGAGCGTCGTCGAGGGCGACCGTCGAGGCGGCGCTCCCGAGGGAAAGTCCTGTTTCTGCGAGGAGATCGCTCGGCGCGATCGCGCGTGCCCCCTGAAATTGGACGTCCCATAGGATCGTCCGCGGGCCGAGCTTGATCGGGATCCGGAGGTCAAGTTCGCTCTCGCAGGTGGCGCCGGTCGCGGCGTCGGGCACGCAGACGAGACGGGGATCCGGGTCGGGCGGCGTCGTCGGGAGGCCCCGCGCGTCGACCGCGCAGACGTCCACCGGGGCTACCTTTGAGGCGATCGGGAGGCACTGGTCGGGGGGGGTCCCCTTCGCACAGGCGCGGCGGAGCGGTTGAACGGGCCCGACGACAGCGGCCAGATAGCCATCGGCCCGGTAGAGGCTCTGGAGATGGTCGGCGGCGCGCGCGTAGGTTTCCGGGACAAACGTCCGTTTTGGTTCGAGATCGAGCGGTGCTGCCCGACGCCCTCCGGGGACAAAACTGCCCGGGAGCCCGGAACCGCGCCCGGCGCCGAGCGTAAAGGCATCGTCGACCGCGGGGGCCGCGGCGCGGGTCAGGTCGCCGCCGGGGAGGTCTTCCCCGAGGAAGCTGTCGATTTCGTTCCCGAGCGCGGTGGCGTCGCGCGGGGCCTTTTCAACAAGCGCAAGCGCGCCAGCGGTTAGGCATGGGTAGACGCGTTTGCGAACGACGACCTTGTTGTTCTCCACAATGTGGAAGACCAAAAGGTGAAGTTTATCGAGAGGTCCGCCTCGGTATTCGACGGTGAGATCGACGTCGAGAAAACCGCGATTTTTGTAAAATACACGCAGTTTGTCCCCGAGGTGAGCGGCGCTTCGCTCGGTCTCGTGCTCCAAATCGAGGGCGCCGCGAAGGGCATCTCCGTCGAAGTGGGAGGCGCCTTCAAAGCGAACTTCACTGCGCGGACCGAGGGTCGCTTCAACGGCCAACCGGGTCGTTCCGCTGTCAGGTACGACCCGACTCCGGACGGTCGCCTGAAAGAAGCCGCGAGCGCGGAGCCGCTGCTCCAAATCGGCGTCGGCGGCGGCGATGGTGTCTTCGTCGGCACGCTCACCCGCTTTTACTTTATACTTTTCAAGCTCTCCCGCCACTTCGCCGAAATCGCCAGCGGCGACGACGAAGCTGCGGCGTGCCAGTCGGAGCGGCGTCCCTGGGGCAACGTCGATGACGAGTACGGCGTCGCCGAGGCCCGTATCTGCCGTTGAGCGAGGCGCTCTTCGGACGTCCAAAAAGATTCGTGCGCCCGGATAACCACGTTTGACAAAGAACTCATCGGCGACGACAGCGAGGCGCGGAATGTCGCCCGCGGACAGCTCGGTGCCGGGGCCGACCTCGAGGACCCGCAGGAGCTCCTCGCGGCTGAAGGGTGCATCATGCAAGTCTACCGAGACGTCGCCAAGCACCTTCTGCGCGCGGAGCGTGATGACCACGGTGACGGCATCGTCGCCGCTCGGAACAACGCCGACGCTGCCATCGCCGAAGCGCCCACCCCCCGAATCGGCGCCGGCAAGGGCCTGAGCCAACAGGGCGCGTGCGAGTTCCGTCGTGAAGCGCGTGTCGGCGGGGACGGTGATCGTGGGGACGACGACGTCTTGAAAGCTATCGAGAGCGAGCTTGGTGACAACCTTCGTCACGCGCCGATGGAGGTAGGGCGCGAGCGCAGCGACCGCCGGGTCCCGAGGCAGAAAATCTGGGGAAAATTCGCCTTCAAGGACCCCACGGACCTCGACGGGGAGCCCCGACGGATCGACGAGCGCCTCCGGTTTCCCCCCCCCATTCGGTGCAGGCTGCACGGGCCCCGATGGAACGACCGGAGGGGCACCTTGCCCCGGCGGGGTGGCGGTCGGCGCAGCCTGCCCATAAGCGCGCGCGGCAGGCAGGAGAACAGCGAATCCTGCGACCCATGCCGACAACACGCGTGTGCGCCGGCCCATCATTCGAACTCCAGCCGCCAACGGAAACCGCCGCCGACGTTGCCGATGCCGGAGGCGACGATCGTCGAGAGGTTGTCCCAGGAGGCTTGGACGGAGGTGTGGGGGCCGAGGCGTGCGTCGACGGCGGCGCGGAGGAGACGGTCTTCCGCGAGGCCGGTGGTGCCAGAAAGGGTCACGTTCTCGGAAAGCCGCTGGCCGACGGTGACGTTAGGGACGGGGCGACCGGTGCGGGGCGAGTACCAACTTCCAAAGCGGAAGTCATCGATAGGAATCACTTTTTTGACAGCGCGCGTCGCTCCGCTCGCTTCACCGGCCGCTTCGTAGGCGAAGACGAGCCCCGAATTTGCGTCGAGCTCGGCGCGCGTCACGCCGACGGTGAGGAGGAGCGTGATGTCTTCCTTCGAGAGGGCCGGCTCCGAGGTCATGTCGATGGCGAGCTCGTCGGAGGGGCCGTAGGCGTGGAGCCCGATGCGCCATTCGCCCCCTTGGCGGCCGGGGGCAACGGCCGCGGACGACAGCGACGAGCGCCGGTACTCGGTGACGGCCGTCGCGTCGATGTAGGGCGCAATTTTCGTCGGGTCTTCAAAGCGGATT
>JAAFHJ010000225.1 GCA_013298325.1 Myxococcales bacterium
GAAGCGGCGGAAATGTACGCGCTCAGCGCGACGGCCGCCGGCGGTGGAGGTGCGCCACAAGCGCCCGCGCAACCGATGCCGAAGGTGGCTCCGGCGACCACGCCAACTCCCCCGCCGACGGGCACGACCTCGGGAACGGGAACGCCTTCAACCGCGACGCCGCCCGACACCCGGACGCCCGAAGAACGACGTTTGTTGGTCTACCGGGCGGAACTCTCGCTCGCCGTCTATCAGGTCGCGCCCAATCTCGCGGCCGTCGAGAAGATCGCGAAAGACTCCGGCGGCTACCTCGCGCTTCGCGAAGACCGTCGAATCGTCATCCGAGTGCCAAAGGCGCGCTTTGAAGAGGCGCTCGCGAAGGTCGAAGCGGTGGGGGACGTGCTCCATCGGAACGTCGTCGCAGAAGACGTAAGCGACCGTTTTCAGGATCTTTCTGCCCGTCTTCGAAACCTAAAGGCGGTTCGCGACAAGCTGGAAGGCTTCTTGGCGAAAGCCAACGTCAAAGAGTCGATCGAAATCCAAAATGAGCTCACCAAGATCACCGAACAGATCGAGCTCATTGAAGGCAAGCTGAAGCTTCTTTCCGATCAAATCGCCTACTCAACCATCACGGTAAACTTCGCACCGAAGAGTGACAGCGTGAAGAAGAGCGACTTCCGACTCCCCTTCCCCGTCCTCGATTCGCTTGGGCTCCAGAAGCTCCTTCGCCTCTACGAACCTTCCTCTTCCGTCCGGTGAATGCGATGAACACTCTTCAACGAATCGTCCTCGCGGCGACGCTCGCGTTCGCAACGGCCTGTGGGCGCCCCTTCGACGTGAAGACGCCCAACGGGTTCTTCGAACTCCAAGATCAATCGGACGAAGGCTACGCCTACCGCTCCACTTCTGCCGAAGGGGTCGTGCTCGCCGTGCGCGTCGTCGACGACGACGGACGCGGCAGCCTGGCCTTCTGGGAGAAGGCGATTACCCAGAAAATTCGAGATGAACGGGGTTATGCGCTCCTTGCCACGACCGACGTGAAAGCGGCTGATGGCACGGCCGGGCGGTCGCTACGGTTTGCCCACGACGAGAGCGGAAAGCCCTTTGATTATTGGCTAACCGTGTTTGTCGCGAAGAAGCGTCTTTTCATCGTCGAGGCCGGCGGAGACCGTCCTGCCTTCGAAAAAGAGAAAGGGACCATCGAGGCGGCCATCGCGA
This sequence comes from Myxococcales bacterium, assembly GCA_013298325.1. Classification (GTDB taxonomy): domain Bacteria; phylum Myxococcota_A; class Polyangia; order Polyangiales; family Polyangiaceae; genus JAAFHJ01. The sequence goes on from JAAFHJ010000225.1 coordinate 1,198, forward strand.
CGTTCAAGCTCGACTGAATCGCGCACCTACGGAGGCCGCGGACGACGCCAAGGAACAGGCGGCGACGCGGTCTTCGGTTTGTGAGAAGCTCCGCGCGCTATGAATCCCCTCGAAATTCCGCTTCCGAACGGCACCGACGTCGTCGTACGCCGGCTCCCCGGCGATGGGCTCGACGCTGGCGTCACCGACGGAGTTGCCGGCCGCGTCCGTGGGATCCTGTCCGATGGATCGGTGCAGATTGCACTGATTGGCGGACGGGAGGTCACGGTTGCACGGCGGGCGGTCATTCCGGCAAAGGCAGGGCAGTTTCGTTTTGCGGCACGCCGGGAAGCGACCTGGAGCCGGCTTGGACGGGGCGCTTCACGCGGCGCGATCGTCCTTGAGACGATCGTCGGTTCGCGGGCCTGGGGGCTCGCTACGGACGCGTCGGACACCGATCACCGCGGCCTCTTCGCAGCTCCGTTTTCGCTGCGCCTTGGGCTCGTCGCGCCACCCCAGGATCTCGTCTCCGCCGACGGGAGCGCCAGCTACTGGGAAATCGGGAAAGGGATCGCCCAGGCGCTCCGCAACGACCCGAATACGCTCGAGATGCTCTTCCTCCCCTCCGCGCGGGCCACCGACGAGATCGGCGCGTGGATCTTGGAAGAACGGGACGCCTTCCCGTCCAAAGAGATGCTCGGCTCCTTCGGACGTTATGCGCTCTCTCAATTGCGGAAGCTCGCAAGCACTGCCCGCCTTCATTCGTACCGAGAGCAGCTTTTTCACTGGCTGCGCACCGAACCGAACCTCGCGCTGGATACCGCCGTGGAACGCCTCGCAGGCCTTGCTGTCGCCGACGGGAACGGGACGCCGCAAATGGCCAATGACGCAACGCGTGCGGAGGCCAAAGAGCGGATCAAGCAGCTTTATCGGTCTCTTGCCGATCGCCAGGTGCTGCCCGAAGCGACCTTCGCAGCCCTACGTGCCTTCGCGCAAGATCCACAGGCGCACGCGCGGAGTGAGGACTCTTTGGGGCCGGCGCTCCCCGCGCCCTTGCGCCCGAAGAATGCATACAATCTCCTTCGCTTGATGGCGACCGCCGAGCACTGGCTGATCACCGGCACGCCCGAATTTGCCTTTGGAGGGGCCCTCCACGAGCGACTTTTCGCGATTAAGCGCGGCGAGGTCCCCCTCGACGACGTCCTCGCCGAAGCGACAGAAAAGGCCCGCGCCGTCGAAGAGGCCCACCGGAATTCTCCTCTGCCTGCGCGCGCCGATGTGCGTCGCGCCGACGCGCTCCTTCGTCGCTGCCACGAGGAGCTTCTCCGGCGCCACGCGGCACGCGTCCCTGGAATTTTCGGCGCGGACGCCCCCGAGCCTGAACTGCCCACCATAGACGCCGTGGCCGAGCCGGACGCGGGCGAGGCCTTGAAGGAGCCGTCATGAGCCACCCCCACCTTGGCTGGAGCTGCCTCTCGGAGGCGCAAGCGGCCGAAGCTACTCTCTTTCTCGCCGCGCGCGAGGCGGAACGGCGCCACGTCGTCGTCTACCTGAGCGGCGCCCACGCCTACGGCTTCCCTTCGCCGGACAGCGACCTCGATCTCAAGGCGGTCCACCTCGCCCCGTTGGAAGATCTCTGCAGTCTGCATCCAAAACTCGGCGGCGCCGAGCGGACCGAATTCCCCAATGGGGTCGAGCTCGATTACTCGTCCAATGAACTCGAGTCGGTCCTTCATGGCTGTTTGAAGGGGAACGGTAATTACCTCGAACGGATCCTCGGTGTGACAACGCTCCTGGAAGACCCGTGTCTTGCTGAACTTCGCGGACTTGTTCGCGAGAACCTCTCCGCGCGCGCCTATCATCACTACCGCGGCTTCGCGTTTCGCCTGATGGAGGAGGCGAAGGTCAAACGGACGGCGAAGAAGCTTCTCTACGTGTTTCGCGCGACACTGACCGGCGCTCATTTGCTGAAGACTGGCGAGATCGTCACCGACGTGACGAAGGTCATGCACCCCGACTTCGCCGATCTCGAAGAGCTCCTCGCGATCAAGCGGCGCGGGGAGGGGGCACTCGTGAGCGGAGCGGTCGATTGGTTCGCGCGGATCGATGCCGCCTTTACGACCCTCGACGAGGCGCTGGCGACGACGGTCCTCCCGCCGGCGCCACAGCGCATCGATCGCCTCGATTCCTGGTTTCGCGACACCCGCCTCGGGTATGCGCGGCGGGGCGACGGTTCTGCGGGAAACCAACGGCGGTAGTTTCGACGCAGTGCACGATAGTTTGACCTCAAACGATTTCGCGATCATTCGCGAAATTTGAGCGGCGTCACCGGGTGACGTCGGACACTTTTCCCCCCGATAGGGCCCGGAAACCGGTACTTTCGCGCCGTGTTTCGCCGTCTAGCCCTCCTCCCTGTTCTCGCCCTTGCCCCGCTCGTCACGGCCGTTTCTGGCGTCGCCTACGCCGACGAACCGGCCCCGGCTCCGCCCGCCGCGGGGAGCACGGCCGACGCGCACGTCGCCGACGCCGCAGAAAAAGCCGCTCCGCCGAGCGACGACGGGGGCGCCGAAGACGACGACAGCCCCGTCACCGTCGCGCGACGGGGCCGGCGCGCGCGTGGCGAAGAGTCGGGCATCGAGGCGGGCAACGGCGACCCGAGCCCCCGCGGCGGCGCACGCCCCGTCGAACGAAAAGTCGTGGAGCCGTGGAGTGACGACGACGGCGTCCAGCCGAAACCGCGATTGAAGTTTGGCGACTACGGCTTTCGTGGCGGTCTCGAGCAACGTACAAACGCCGTCTGGATCCATCCGCTCGACGTCGTTTCCGAAACCGATCGCAAGTACTCGGCGATCGACCAGCGCCTCCGCCTCGACGGCTCCCTCGACTGGAAAGAGAAGGTCAAGGTCACAACCTCCGTCGACATCCTCGACGGCGTTTTGTGGGGCGACAACGGGACACCGGGCAATGGCGGGCCCGAGCCGTGGGCCGGGGCGAGCGTCAACACGAAAAACGTGAACGTCGGCCGTGTCTGTATGGTGCAGTCCAATCCGGCCGCCCCCGCCGATCCCCACTCCTACAAGCTCGGGCTCTGTAGCGCCGACCCGATCTACGTTCGCCGTCTTTATGTAGATGTTCTCACCCCTTTCGGCCTTCTGCGCATCGGCCGGCAGGCGTTTACGGAAGGGGCCGGCGTGCCGGTCAACGATGGCGACGGTCGCAAGAATCGCTTCGGCTACGCAGGGCGCGGCAACAACGTCGATCGCATCCTGTTTGCGACGAAGCCCCTCGAAGGCTTCAAGCCGAAGGAGCGCCGGAACCTCTCGGAAAATGAGGGGCTTTTCCTGATCCTCGCCCTCGACAAGCTCGTCCAGGATCAGCCGCAAAAGTGGGGGGACGACCTCCAAGAGTTCACCAGCGGCTTCCGCTTCCTCGCACCGAAGCTCGGCGATTTCCGCGACGTCGAGGGGCGCCTCACCCACACCTACCGCTGGGACAAGACTTACGGCACGAGCGTCAATGCGTTCGGCTTCCGGACGATGGGTAAGATTGGCCATTTCTCGGCCGGCATCGACGGCTCTGCGATCCTCGGGTCGACGCGCGAAGTCTCCGAGGCCTTCCGTCTGATCACGAACGATCCGCCGGTCGCCCAGAAGATCCGGCAGGTCGGTGGTCGGGCGGTCATCCGCTACGACGTACCGGGCGAAAATGCAAAAGATCCGCCGAAGTTCACCGCCTATCTCGAAGCGGACTACGCCAGCGGCGACGGCGATCCGACGGTGAGCACGCCGCTGACCCAGTTCGTCTGGAGCGATGATTCAAACGTCGGTCTCCTGATGTTCAAACAGACGCTCAATTATCAGACCCAGCGCGCCGCCGCGGCCGCCAATGCGCTCCTCAAGAGCCTCAACGCACCGACCTTCCCCGTAGATGCCGTCTGGACCCGAGGCTCCTTCACGAACGCGGTCGCCGCGTTCCCCCAGGTCGACTTCCGCCCGCGGAAGGACCTCCTCTTCCGCGGTGGCGCCCTCGTCGCCTGGAGCTCGGCAAACGTGAACGACCCCGTCCAGAGCCAGCAACGCCGCGACGGCAAGACGATCCAAGACGACCTCGTCAACTTCGCCGGCGGAAAAGCCGGGAAATTTTATGGTGTTGAGCTTGATGGGCGCGTCCAGTTTCGCGCCTACGAGCACGTCGCCTTCGACCTCGAAGGGGCCGTCCTCTTCCCGGGCGACGCCTTCCAGAACGCCGATGGCTACGCGGCCCGCAGCTTCCTCGTTCAGGGGCGCTCCACCGTCTTTTTCTGAGGAGCACGAACATGTCTGTATCCCACACCTACTCGACCCCCATGCTCCGTCGCTCGCTCCTCGGCACCACCTTCGGCCTCGTGCTTCGCGGCGCCGTACCGACCTTCTTCGCCGTCGCCCTCGCCACGGGGACCGGCTGTGAAGTCTTCCAGGCGGCGCCAGAACCGTCGATTGTCGGCGCCGTCAACGGCGTCCTTCCCGACGCGAATGCCCCATTGACGGTCCGCTTCGACAAGCCGATCAAGCCGGAGACGCTCACGCTCTACGTGACGATCCTCGACCTCGACGACGAAGGGAACCTCGCCGACGAACGGGGCGATGACACCGTCACGCTTGATTACCTGGCCGCCTACTTCTCCGGCGAGGGGCAGCAGGCCGAAGTCACCATTTCGGAAGACAAACAGTCGATTACGCTGCAGCCGAAGGTCCCCTTCCCGGTCGGCACCAAGCTCGCCGTCGTCGTGAACGGTGGCCTCGAGGGGGAGAACGGCGTGAAGACGGTCGCCCGTCGCCGGCTCCCCTTCGGCTTCGACTTCAAATGCGCCGGGACCGGCAGCAAGATCATGAAGTCGGGCGCCTACTTCTTCCTCCTCAATGTCGAATCCCCCCTGCAGGCGCAGATCCAGCTCTATGCCGATTTGCGGATCGACGAGAAGACCGGGATCGTGCGCGGCCAGTTCACCAACGCCGACCGCCTGCGGAACGAAGGCAAGTGCACGCCCGCCTGCTCCGCCGCGCAGGTCTGCGAGACGCTCCCCGGCCCGGCCACGTGCATCGCCCCCTCCGGAAAAGCTCAAAATATTGACGCGTTTGCCGACTTCATCCCGAACAATAGCGCTCCGGCCGGCTACTCGTTCACCGTCGATGGCTGCGTGGAAGACCTTGCGGGCGGTGGCGTCGCGTTTGCGACCAAGGCGACCGATCTCGTGACGACCGAGCCGCCGGTGACGGTCCGCGGACTCACCGTCGTGAGCCAGTTTCGGCCGAAAAAGGGGTCCCCCGAGATCCTCGAGGCGTCCGGTTCTGGCTCGGGGAGCCAGGCGCTCCTCGGCGGGTCGCCGCTCGGCGCCGCCAAGGGGACGATCCTCGGCCGCTCGCTGACCGCCGCCGAGACGCCGGCCGGCATCCCGGCGCCCCCTGGCCTTTGAGCGGGCGGAAGATCCTATGAATCCGACCCCTTCGTCGCTGCCGACGCGCTTCTCGTCCCTCGCCGACCTCGCGCGCCTCCCCTGGTTCACCGCCCTCGAAGATCGCGTCGTCGTCTCCGACGACTCCATCGGCCCCATCGTCGACGTCCACGGCCACGTGGCGCTCGCCTACGTCCGCCCGATGCAGCTCGATCTGAACCGCGAGTGGCCGCGCACCGAGTACTATTTGCCCTCCTGCTGCGCGGTCGATCTCCTCCCCTACGTCAATCGCAACTTCCCCCCGGCGGAACTTGCGGCGATGAAGAAGGATCTCGTCGGCAACGCGATGAACGACCGCGGCATGCGGCGCACGCACACCGTGCCGAACCTCGTCAAAGAAATGGACGAACTCGGCATCGTACGCACTTGCTTGCTGCCGATCGACTTCCCGGTCTTCAGCGAAAACGCGCGCCACGCCGTCGACGCCGGCAAGAAAGATCCGCGCATCCTCGCCTTCGGGAGCGTGCACCCTTACGCGAAGGATCCCAAGGGGAAGCTCGCCGAGCAGGCCCACGGCGGGATCCACGGGGTGAAGGTCCACCCGAACATCCAGATGATCCGCCCAGACGCGGCGCGCGCGATGGATCTCTATCGGTATTGCGCCGATGCGAACTTGCCGGTCCTCTGGCATTGCGGACCTGTCGGCATTGAACCGGCCCTCGGGCGCTACCTCACCCAGGTGAAGTGGTACGAGAAGCCGATCGCGGAAAATCCGAAGACGACCTTCATCCTCGGCCACTCGGGCGCCCTCCAGTACAAGGCGGCCCTCGATTTGATGAACCGCTACCCGAACGTCTACTGCGAGACCTCTTCGTTGGGGCTCGTCGCGATTCGCGAGTTCATTGAGCGGGGCGACCCGGACCGCATGCTCTTCGGGAGCGATTGGCCGTTCTACCACCAGGCGATCCCGCTCGCGAAGGTGCTCATCGCGACGGAAGATCGCAAAGACGTTC
>JAAFHJ010000228.1 GCA_013298325.1 Myxococcales bacterium
TAGCAAGGGTCGATCGAGCCGTACTTTCCGCCTTCCACCCAAAGTTCTTCGGTGGTTGCGTCCGAGAACACGACGTTCTGCTTCGGAACGCCGAGCGCCTCCAGGTAGGTTCGGAACCAGGGGCCCGTCGAATACATGTTGAGGACGCGCGGGATGCCGATGCGGATCTTCTTGCGCTTCTGCCACGCCTCCTTGGCGCTGCGCTGGAAGGGGCGCGTTACCGGAACGCGTCGCATGCCGAGGAGCCCCTTACGGACTTCTAGGTCTTTAACGGGCGACCCATGCTCGGGCATCGGCGCGGCGTCGTAGAAGTGCATGAAGGCCCGCTTCGCCTCGTAGTCGACGAGGTTCGGATATTCTTGGGCGGTCTTCTTGCGGTCGGCGACGAGTTCGAGCATCGCCTCCTTCGACTCAACGGTGCCTTTTTCGCAGGAGAAACCGGCAATGTAACGGCTCTTGCGGCCGTCGGGCGTTTTCGTGTCGATGAAGGTACGCTTGCACTCATTCGGGCAGAAGTGACAGACAGTCTCTTCGTCGTTCTTCGTCGTATACTCAAGATTGATCGCTGCTTCGAGCCCGATGAACGTCGACGTCCCACGCCGTTTGACGACGCGGAGCGTCTCCATCGCGGCGCCGATAGCCCCAGCCTCACCGGTGTGGGGGTGGACGAAGACTTCCGCCTCGGGGACGCGCTCCTTAATGTAATCAACCTGAGCCTTTACGGCTGCAAGGTTGTACTGGGTGCCCCCTTGCAGGACGAACTTCTTGCCCAGGGCGGCCATGCGCGGAATCTGCACCACGTATTGCCAGACGTTCTTCGGCAACACTTGGGCGAGGCCAGCGAGCATTTCTTCTTTCGAGAAGCCCTCTTTCTGGAAGTTGACGCGATCGGTGTCGAGGAACACTGCGCAGCCGTAGGAGAACTTCGGTGCGAGTTCCGCCTGGAAGGCGACGTCGGCAAACTCGGTAACGGGGACACCAAATGAATCGGCCGTCGCCTGCAGGAGCATGCCGTTTCCGGCGCTGCAGCTGTTGGAAAGGCGGAAGTTCTGGATGTCGCCGTTCTTGATGAACAGAACCTTGATGTCCTGGCCGCCGATGTCGCAAATGACGTCGACATCGCCGAAGAAGTGGACCGCGCTCATCATGTGGGCGACCGTTTCGACGACGTTCACATCGCTCTTCACGCACTCTTCGAGGACGTCGGCGGCGTAGCCGGTCGCTCCGAAGCCTTTGATGACGAGGGAAGCCCCCTGCGCCGTCACGAAGCCTTTGAGCTGCTCCAGGAGTTCCTTCGTGTCTTGAATCGGATTGCCTTTCGAAAGCTGGTAGGCCTTCGCCAGGATCTTCCCCGATTCGTAGTCGACAAGAACCGCCTTTGACGACGTCGACCCGCCGTCGAGCCCAATGACCGCTTCCACGGTTTGACCCGGGAGGAACCGGGAAGACTCAAACTTCGGAATCTTGTACGCTTCGCGGAACTTGCCAAGTTCGTCGGAGGTCGCCGCGAGCGGAGGGCCTGCCGTCTCTCCGAGCCGGGCCTTGCGCCCTGTTGTGATGTACTCGCGAAGCTTCGCAAGGTCCTCGAGCCACCCGATGTGGTCCTCCTCGTGAAGGCCGTAAAATACGGCCCCTTGAGCGGCATAAAGGTGAGCATTTTCGGGGACAAAGACGAGGTCTTCGATCGGCTGATCCTTCGGCCAGTCGAAGCCGCGCTCGTTCCAGATCTGTGGAATTCGAAGGCGCCAGCAGTCCTGCAGGAAGGGGAGGTACGTATTCGGACCGCCGAGGAGGAGGACGCGCGGCTTGAGCGTTCCACCGCGCGTCAGAACCGAGAGGTTCTGCATCACGATGGCATCGGCGAGCGAACAGAGGACCTCCGTTGCCGGGATGCCGCTCTTGATCAAATTGACGATGTCGGTCTCGGCGAAAACTCCACACTTCGCGGCGACGTGGTGGAGCTTCGACGCGTCGAAGCGGAGGGTCGTCACCAGCTCCGGCGGTGCGTTCACCTTGAGGAAACACTTGTCGATCGTGGCGCCGGTGCCGCTCGCACACTTGTCATTCATTGACGCGACGGCGGTACGCATACCGGTCTTCTCGTCGATCTTGAACATGATGATCTTGGCGTCTTGACCGCCAAGCTCAATCACGGATCCGACGTCAGGATGATGGTGCTCGACGGCAAGCGTGACCGCGTTTACCTCTTGTACGAACTTGCCGCCCGTCGATCCTGCGAGCGGTGCAGACCCGGAACCGGTGAGAAAAATACGGAAATCGGCGCGGGTTTTCGTGGGGAACGCCGCGAGAATCTGCTCCAAGAGCTCGAGGACCATCTCGGGCTGCTTCGTGTGGTGTCGCTGGTAGTCGCTCCAGAGGACCGCTTTGGTGGCCGGATCGAGCACCACCGCTTTTACGGTCGTGCTGCCGACGTCCATACCGATGGCGAGAAAGTCACGCGAAGATTCGTTCATCAGATGCTCCGGGCGCACCCTGGAAAGCGGGCCGGCGGTGAATTCGTGGGGGACGCCCCGAGGACCGACGTGCATCGCTTGCGCAGGGGTGCGGAATTTGCGCGATGGCGCCGGCAGGCTAACGCCAAACGGTCTTCGTGGAGCGACAATTTTCGTTCCGGGGCGTGGACGGTTTCCAAAGATGACCAATTTCCGACAGAGCGCGTGGAAACCACACGGCGGTAGGGGGGTCTTTCCCCTTCCACGCGTCCTTCGTCTTCCAGTACGATAAGAGGTTCCGGCGTGTCTCTTCCGGTCGGGGCATGCATCATCGCCCGCCCCCAACGTCCGCTGCGGCCCATCGTGGCGCCTTCCTGAAGGATTTCGGAGGCGCAACGCGAGGTCATCGAAGGTTCCCGTGCGCGACTCGTCCCCTCCGACGCAAAAGCGAATCGACATCCCCAACATCCTCGTCGTTGGGCTCGCCGCCGACGTCTCCGCACAAATTGAGCGGCGAATTTCGCCGTTCCCTGTTGTCCGGGCGGCCGACCTCACCGAGGCGACCGGCCTCATTGCCGCCGCTCAGCCCCTCGTGGTCGTCGTCACATCTGCACGCGGCGATGAAGAAATCGCCATTCTCCGTGATCTTGCGCGTACCGTAGTCAGTGAGTTCGCCGTCTTTGAAGAGCTCGGTCCCCTCGACGCCGCCTGCGTCGGTATGGAGCGACTCCTGATGCGTGCTGAAGCGCGTCGTACCGGCGATCCCCAGCGAAACGACCGATGAACGAACGCCCTCACGCCCTTCCGTCCGCCCCGCTCGCCGCCGAAGACACCCCGCCGGAGGGCCTCAGCACCGAGGCGCTGCCGCGCAAAAATCGTGTATTCTGCAATAGAACGCTGAAGCTAAACCACGTCGAGTGGATCGGCTTCGACATGGACTACACGCTTGCGATCTACGATCAGCCGGCGATGGACGACCTGTCGATTCGCGCGACCGTCGAGAAGCTTCTGAAGCGCGGCTACCCGAACTTCGTCCGCCACGTCCCCCACGTGACCGATTTTCCCGTGCGCGGTCTCCTCATCGACAAGCGCTTCGGCCACGTCCTGAAAATGGACCGGTACAAGTACGTCTGCCAGGGATTTCATGGACTTCGCGAACTCTCGAAAGAGGAACTTCGCGAGCTGTATCACGCAAAGAAGGTACGCCCGGCGACGTCACGTTTCCACTGGGTCGACACCCTTTACGCGCTCTCGGAGGTCGCCCTCTACGCGGCTCTGGTTGATGCGCTGGAGCGGAATGGCCTCGCCGTCGACTACGGAAAAGTCTTTGATGACATTCGAGAATGCATCGATGAGGCCCACCGCGACGGGACGATCCTCGACGCCGTGATGGCCGATCTCCCGCGATTCATTCATCGCGATCCGGACCTCGCATCGACGCTTCATAAGTTTCGGTCGGCGGGAAAAAAGCTGTTTTTGCTCACAAATTCTGGTTGGGCCTACACCGACAAGATGATGACCTATCTCATCGGCGGTGCGCTTCCCGAATATCCGAGCTGGCGGCACTACTTCGACGTCGCCATCGCTTCTGCGCGAAAGCCGACGTTTTTCACCGGCGAAAATCCGCTCTTTGTCCGCGACGGCGGCGAGCAGAAGCCGGCGACGTTCCCGCTGGAGCGTGGAAAGATCTACGAGGGTGGAAACGTCCACGATCTTGAGCGCGCATTTGCGTGCGACGGCGACGCGGTCCTCTACGTCGGCGATCACATCTACGGCGACATTCTGCGCTCCAAGAAAGAGAGCGCGTGGCGGACGGCGATGATCATCCAGGAGCTCGAAGCCGAGCTCCGCGCCCACGAAGCGAGCAAAGCCGACTACGACGTCGGCGAGGAACTCGAGCTCCTTCTCGATCGCCTCGAGAACGACCTCCGCTTTTATCAAGCGCGTTTCAAAGAGCTCACGCGTCGCATTGAGCGCCCCTCGGAACCGCCGCCTCCTGCGGAAGAAACTGCCGAGAGTGCGGGGGCAGTCGTCGATTCTGCAGACAGCCCGGACGCCCTCGAAGCAGAACGGGCGCGAGTAAAACGTGCGGTAGAACGTATTCGAAGCCGGCTTCGGCAGGCCCATACCGAGCGGGATCAAATCACGAAGCGCATCGATGGGCGGTTCCATCCGTTCTGGGGCTCTTTGATGAAAGAAGAGCAGGAACAATCGCTCTTTGGCGCGCAAGTCGAGAATTACGCGTGCGTCTACACGTCCCGCGTTTCGAACTTCCGGTTCTACTCGCCCCAACAGACCTTTCGATCGCCCCGCGACGAGATGGCCCACGAAATCGGCTGACGGCGCGGGGGGGCGCGGCGCCCGTTTGGTGGTAGAGCGGGCCGCGATGCGCTCGTTGAAGTCCCCCCTCTTCGCTCTTGTTCTCGGTTTCGCCACCTGCCTTGCGGGCGGCGCCCTTACGCTCGCCTGTGGCTCCGAGGATGGTGCCGTGGCCGCCGATGCGGGAACGCCCATTTCAGATGCAAGTTCTGGAAAAGACGCACAAACGTCGGATGCAGCCTCCACTGACGACCCGAAATGTCACGCGACGCCGCGGGCCGACGGCGCCCGGATTGTGCTTGCGACGCGCCCCCGTCGAAAGCGGTCCGATGGCGGCTACGACAACCAGGGGACGCTCGTTGAGGTATTGAAGCTCAGCGCCGACGGTACGCTGACGCGCCCGGGAACCACATTTGACCTTGGTGGCCCCCCCGAGACCAATTTTGCGTTTACGCCGGATGGCCAACTCGCCGTCGTAGGCCTCGGCGCCGGAAAAGGGCTCGCGACCGTACGTATCGCCGCCGATGGTGCCGTCACCGTCGTGACCGGAGCAACCAACGATTCAATCAAGGTTTCTGCCGACGCGCTCATTCCCGATGCCGACGGCAAGCGCCTCTATGCCCTCGACCCGAACACGACCGCGAACGGCGGCGGCCTCCACGCGGTTCGCCTCCACTGCGACGGCACCCTTACCGACGAAGGGCTCGTCCTCCCCGGCGAGCGCGCGACCGCCTTTGCCTTCTTTGGCGGGGCCGACAAGGCGCTTTACGTCGGAGGCAAAGCAGGAGATTTGTTCCAGTATCTTCAGCCGCTCACGCTCAACGGTGCGACGGCGACGGCGAGTGGCGCGGCGAAAATTTTCCCCGATGAAGACGCGATTCCGTCGTCGGTTGCCGTCACGCCGGATGGCAAATACGCGCTCGTGAATGACGTCGGTTTCGGCGCTGGCAACCGGGTCGGCGTCGTCGATCTGGCGACGCTCGCGACCAAGCAGGTGCTCGCGCTCCCCGGTCCGGAAGCGATTGTACAGTCGCCTTTTGGCAACGCACTCCTCTTCGTTCAGAGCGACACCAATGACGCCTATCGGCTCGCGACCTACGATGCATCCAATGCAACGACGCCGATCGGGTTCGGTGCGAAGCTGGCCGTGGCGCGGAAGGTGGAACTCCCGTCGAACCCGGTCACCATCGCGGCAGGGACCTTGAAAGGACGCGTACTTCTTGCGGAAGTGAGCGGCGTGCGCCAGGTCCAGTTTGCCGCCGACGGGACGATTGCCGACAAAGGGCTCTTCTCGATGGACGTCGACAAAGATCTTTTGAACGCCGTTGAAAACTTGGGAGTGCAGCCGTGACTTTTACCGTCGCAGAAACGTTTGATCTTGCCGTTGTGCCGCCGGAAGTGCGCGAGGTCTGCAATCGGCTGCGTAGCGCCGGGAAGAAGGCCTGGGTCGTCGGCGGCTGCGTCCGTGATACGCTGATCGGGCGCATCCCCGGCGACTGGGACGTCTGCACCGACGCCGTCCCCGACGAGATGCTCCGCATTTTTCCGCGGGCGATTCCGACGGGAATTCAACATGGTACGGTGACGGTCGTCGTCCGTCGCCCCGGCCAAGAGGCGGCCCATGTGGAGGTCACGACCCTCCGTGGCGAGACGACCTACACGGACGGTCGTCGCCCAGACGGCGTCTTCTTCGTCGACGACATTGTCGCCGACCTCGCACGCCGTGACTTCACCATCAACGCGATCGCCGTCGATGCCGAAACGGGCACCCTGGTCGACCCCTTCCAAGGGCGCAAAGATCTTACGGAAAGGACGATTCGCGCTGTTGGCGTCGCCGAGGAGCGCTTCTCGGAGGACGGCCTCCGCGTGCTTCGCGCCGCCCGTTTTGCCGCCCAGCTCGACTTCACCGTCGAGACGACAACCCGTCAGGCGATCGGGCGGACCCTCGATACCTATCGGAAAGTCTCCGCGGAGCGCGTTCGCGAAGAGTGGCTTAAGTCGATGAAGGCGAAGACGCCGAGTATCGCCTTTGACCTGATGCGCGAAACCGGGATTCTTTCGGTGACGTGCCCGGAACTTTTGGACGGCGTCGGGTGCGATCAGAATCGCTATCATACCTACGACGTCTGGGGTCACGCTCTCGGCTGTATGGACGCATGTGTTGGCGATCCGATCCTCCGTCTTTCGGCCCTCTTTCATGATGTGGGGAAGCCGAAGACGCGCAATCGGCACCCGGAACACGGCGACTACACCTTCTACAATCACGAGATCGTCGGCGCGGAGATCGTCGAGCCGATCCTTCAACGGCTTAAATTCTCGACGGACGAGACTACCCGAATCAAACACCTCGTTCGCCAGCACATGTGGCACTACGATGGCTGGAGCGATGCGACCGTTCGTCGCTGGATTCGCCGGGTAGGCGTGGAAGCGATCGACGACCTCTACCGCCTTCGCGAAGCCGACATCCGCGGGAAAGGTCCCGAAAAGATTGATGCCGGTGACTTCGACAGCCTCGAAGCGCTTCGCGTGCATGCTGCACGTATTCTTGCCGAGGGTACGGCGCTCACGATCAAGGACCTCTCGCTCAACGGGCGAGACTTGATGCAGGAACTTCAATTGAAGCCCGGACGCATCCTCGGAGAGATCTTGGAGCACCTCCTTGAGCGCGTGACCGACGATCCCGCACGAAACGAACGTGAGGTGCTCCTCGCAGAGGCGCGCGTATTCGTGGCAGGGAAGGTCGTGAAGCCTCGCCGGCCAT
>JAAFHJ010000226.1 GCA_013298325.1 Myxococcales bacterium
CAGCGGCCTGCGCGAAGCGAGAGGCGGCCAGGATCACGCTCGCACTTGGCACCAACCTGCCGGGCATGGCGGCAGTTTCAAAGGCAGGCCCCGATGGCACCGTCGCCTACGGCGCAACCGCTGGCCGCCCTGCTGGGTACCTCGTTCACGGAAATGGCTTCGACGCACGAAAGCTCGTCGCCGAAAGCGGCCCGCTGACGTTCTCGGGCGGCGCCTTCGCCAACGCGGCCTCCGGCCTCTACCAAGCGTGTCTTCCATGACGCCCAAACAAGCGATTGCTCGTCCCGTGGTGAGGTTGCCCCGCAAACGTGGGGCCGTGGTACAAGCGCTTCCAAGGATGAGACGATGACTGCTCCGTTTCGAGAAGGCGATGTTGTTGCCGGAAAATATCGGATCGACCGCGTCCTCGGCGAGGGGGGCATGGGCGTTGTCCTCGCGGCGACGCACGTCGATCTTGACCAGCGGGTAGCCATCAAGTTTCTCCTGGCGCACATGCTCGAGAACGATGAAATCGTTGAGCGTTTTGCCCGTGAGGCCCGTGCGGCATCGAAGATCAAAGGGGACCACGCCGTCCGAATCCTGGACGTGGGGCGCATCGAAAACGGTGCACCTTACATGGTCATGGAGTACCTGGAAGGGGAGGACCTTGAGTCGCTCCTCTTGAAGCGCGGCCAACTCCCCGCCGAGGAGGCGGTGCGTTACCTGCTTGAAGCCTGTCAGGCGCTCGCGGAGGCGCACGCGGCGGGGATTGTTCATCGAGATTTGAAGCCGGCAAACTTGTTCCTCGCGCGAACGCCGGATCATCGTCAGAAGGTCAAGGTTCTCGACTTCGGCATTTCAAAAATGTCGGAAGATGGGGGCCGCGCAATTACGCGAACTTCGTCGATCATGGGGACGCCCCACTACATGAGCCCCGAGCAGCTTATGTCCTCCAAGCAGGTCGACGCTCGCAGCGATATTTGGGCGCTCGGCGTCATCCTTTACGAGCTATTGACCGGTGCAAAGCCCTTCGACGGCGACACGATGCCCGAGATCGTCGCGATGATCCTTCAAACGCAATACGCGCCCGTGAAGGAGCTCGCCCCCGGCGTGCCGGACGCGGTCGCTGACGCAGTCGCTCTTTGTCTCAAGACGAGCCCGAAGGACCGCTTTCAAGACGTTGGCGAGTTTGCCCACGCTCTCGCCTCGTTCGCGGGCGACGATGGCGCAGCCGCCTTCCGGATCGCGCGCGTGCTCGGGACAGAGCTTCCGTCGGTGGAGCGCGGTGAATCGCTCTCGCTGGATGACTTCGGCGCAATGGGGGACGGCGCGACGCTCGCTGGCGACACGGCGAACGAGGTTGGGGCTGCCGTCCTTGCGGCCCGTACCTCGGTCGATGCCAACAGTCCGGTAACCGCGATTTCTGGCTCGAAACCGCCGCTTTCGGGCCTCGTCGACGAGCCGCGTGGCCTCGCCTCGTCAACGGCTACCGACCTCGCGGTGACTGCTGGCGCCGCCCCCGCTTCCAAAGGGGTCCCGGTCGCGGCGGTCGCAGCGGTCGCCCTTGTGGCCGTTGGCGTATCGTTGGGGCTCCTGCTCAACCGCAAAGATCCAGGGCCGGCCTCTGGCATCAATTCTCCTGCTTCCGTTGTAACAGTGGTGGTAACGGCTCCCGCCCCCTCCACATCGGTGGCGACAAATCTGCCGGTTCCGTCCGTGGTCGCTGTCGCCTCGTCGTCGGCACCCCCTGCGAATTCTGAGAAAAATCCGCCGGTTGCCGGCAAAGACACGAAGGGGAAGGGGAGTTCGGGAACGCCCGCCTCCCAACCCACGACTCCGCCCACCGCGAAAACGGCTCCCCCACAAAACACGGGAACCGTATTTGAAAATATGGGGATCAAGTAATGCAGTCGACGCGCCGAATCCTGGTCTCTTCGCTTCTGTTTGTCTCGCTACTCGCGCCGAACGCCGCGTTTGCTCAGCCGAAACCGGTTGCGCCCACGGGGAAGGGGGCTGGCGTGAAGCCGGGGAAGCCGGAGGACGTCAAGCCCGAGCCGCCGAAGACGCCCTCCCTCGCCGAAAGCCTCTCCGGGCCGGCCAAGGCGGAATACGATTCGGCAGCGCTGCTCTACAAGGCGGGCGATTTCGCCGGGGCGCGCATCAAGTTTCAAAATGCCTACGACCAGGCGAAAGACCCGCGGTTGCTCTGGAATATGGCGGCCTGCGAGCGAAACCTTCGCCACTACGCGAAGGTGTTCGTACTCGTGCAGAAGTACCTCGCCGAGGGGGAAAAGGTAATCTCCGCCGACGAACGGCTCGCAGCGACCAACCTCCTTGCGACCGTCGAACCGCTGACGGTCAAGCTCCGCGTCGTCGTCAATCAGCCTGACGCGGACGTCGCGATCGATGGCGAGAGCGTTGGTAAAACACCGATTGAATTGCCGATTATCGTCGATCTCGGTGTTCGCAAAGTGAAGGTCACCAAGTTCGATTTCAAGGAACTGGAGAAAGACGTTCCGATTGGCGGCGCCGCCGAAGCGAAGGTCGAGTTTTCGCTCGTGCAGATTCCTCATACCGCCCGTGTGACGATCAATACGCAGGCATTCGCCTCTGTCGTCATCGACGGCAAGGCGTCAGGCAAGGGGACGGTATCATCGGACCTCTCCGGCGGTCCCCACAACGTCCGTGTGAGCGCGGAAGGGTATCTGCCGTACACGAGCGATGTCGATGTTGTTCCCGGGGAATCTCGCACCATCCAGGTGACCCTCGAAAAGGAGTCGAAGGTCCCGATCTGGCCCTTTATCGCCGGTGGCGCGGTTCTGCTGGCCGGCGGTGTCGCCGCAGGCCTGCTCTACAATCCGGGACGCGAATCGCCGCCGGCGGGGACGTTCAACCCGGGGACGGTCGTCGTGCAGCGCGGCGGCCTCCGTTTCTGAAGGACGCCGTCCCACTGTACGCGAGCAAACCGTGCTTCCTCCCAGGAAGCACAGTTTTTTCATTGGGGATTTTGCGGGCCGCGGACGAGCTTGCCAGGCATCGCCCCGGTGAACGAATCGTCGGTTACAATCTCGATACCTGCGACGAAGGTGTGCCGGTACCCGCGCGCGCGTTGCACCAGTCGCCGGCCGCCGGCGGGGAAGTCGAACGCGACTTCCGCCCGATCGAACGATAGCCCATCGTAATCGATGACGTTGATATCGGCGCGGAGGCCGGGCGCCAGCAGCCCGCGGTCGGCGAGCCCGTAGAGCATTGCCGCCTCCCGCGACTGGCGGAAAACAACTCGTTCCAGCGCCATTTTCGGCCCCCGCTTCCGATCGCGGGTCCAGTGGGTCAGCATAAACGTCGGCATCCCACCGTCGCAAATCGCGCCACAATGGGCGCCCGCGTCGGAGAGCCCAAGGCGCGTATGGGCGTGCAAATGGAGCGTCCGGAGAAAATCGAGGTCTCCGTAGGCGTAATTGAAGAGCGGCAGATACAGGAGCCCTTCTGCCCCGTCGGCGAGCATTGCATCGTAGGCAAGCTCCCCCGGGGAAACACCGGCCGCGCGCGCGCGTTTTTCAAGGGAGGTTTCCGGATCGGGTTCGTAGTCCTCAATTCCGGTAGATCCCCTTTCGAACAGGAACATTTGTGCAAACGCTCGCGTCACAAAGTTTGCGAAGGGGCCGAGGTCCATCGGTTCATCGGCGAGGATCTGTGCACGAATCGATGCATCCTGCAGCTTCTCCCGTTGCACTTCCCAGGGCAGATCGGCCAGCCCCTGGAAGGTCTTCGATGCGACGAACGGGTGGGCCGTCGTCCGGAAGCCGAGGAGCACACCAATCGACCGTCCAGGCACCTGAACGAGCACGTTTTCCCCGGCCGCTTGGGCCGCCTCCACGATCCCAATGACCTCCCGCCACACGTCCGGTCCCCAGGGGGTCTGGTTCAAGTTGAGGGACACTGTCCGCCCGGTCTGCGCGGCGAGTGCGCGCATCCACGTCAGCTCGCGCGGCGCATCGAGGTGCTCGGCGGCAAGCTGAAATACCCCATGTCCGGCATCTTTGAGGGCGGCGCCGATGGCGAAAATTTCGTCTTCTTTTGCGAATGTTCCCGGGACTGGTTCTCCGGACTTCGACTTGTGAAGCATCGTGCGAGACGTCGAAAATCCGAGTGCCCCCGCGCGCAATGCCTCCAACGTAAGGCGGTACATCTCCGCCTTGTCTTCTTCCGTGGCGTCTTCGTTCTTCGCGCCCCGGTCACCCATCACGTAGCCGCGGAGGGCGCCGTGGGTTACCTGGCAGCCGAAGTCGATGGCGTGGGGTTGGGCGGCGATGGCGTTGAGGTAGTCGGGGAAGCTCTCCCAATTCCAGGTGATTCCTTCGGTCATCGCCGAACCGGGAATGTCTTCGACCCCCTCCATGAGCTCAACGAGCCAGGCGCGTCGATCGGCTTTCACGGGCGCGAAACCGACGCCACAATTGCCCATCACGACGGTCGTGCATCCGTGCCAGGACGACGGCGTCAAATAGGGATCCCAGCTGACTTGCGCGTCGTAGTGCGTGTGAATGTCCACGAATCCGGGCGTCACGAGCTTTCCGCGAACGTCGATTTCACGGAGCCCCTGCAGCCCGAGCTTTCCTCCCGGGTCGACGACGGAGATCCGCGCGCCGTCGATGGCGATGTCCCCCTCAAAGCCGGGGGCCCCGGAGCCGTCTACGATGAATCCACCTTTGAGGACGAGGTCGTGCATTTCGGAAGCCTCGCGTTCTCCGCGGAAATCATCAATGACAAAAGGTGACTCACGGTGCCGTTCGTTCTGTTCGCACGCGCGGCGTGGTATGCGCCCTCTATGAGCGAAGTCGTCTGGGTTACCGGGGCAACAAGTGGCATTGGCGAGGCGTGTGTCGCCCCCTTCTTGGCCGCCGGTCATCGGGTGGTTGCCGTCGGGAGGCGCGCCGATCGTCTTGACGGATTGCAGGAGAAATTTGCGAATGAAAGCGAGCGTTTGGCGACCGTTCGCGCCGATGTCCGCGACACGGCGGCCCTCGACACGGCCCTCGAAAACGTCGCGATCGAGTTCCGCCGCCCGACGATTCTTGTCGCCAACGCCGGCATCGCGCGCGGCCTCGCGAAGGCCCAAGAAGCTTCCCTCGACGATTGGGACATGATGCTCGCGACGAACGTCCGGGCGGTCATCGCCCTCGTTCGCCGCGTCCTTCCAGCGATGGTCGAGGCGCGGCAGGGGCACATCGTGTTCGTCGGCAGCGTTGCAGCCTCCCACCCGTACGTCGGCGGAAACGTGTATGGTGCAACTAAAGCGTTCATCGCCCAATTCGCCGAAAACCTCCGTTCGGACCTCCACGGAACCGGCGTTCGCGTGACAACGATCGAGCCGGGCATGGTCGAGACCGAGTTCTCCACAGCCCGTTTCGACGGCGACGAGGCGCGCGCCAAAGCGGTCTACAGCGGGATGGAGCCGCTCACCGCTGCCGACGTCGCCGACACCATCGTCTGGGCCGCCACGCGCCCCGCCCACGTGAACATTTCCAAGATCGAACTCTTCCCGACTGCGCAAAGCCTCGCCGGCTTCCAGGTCGCGCGCACGTGAGCTCGGTTTTCTCTCCGAAATGACTCGAAAAAGCCCCGCTCCCCGGAAAGGGGGCGGGGCTTCTTTCGTGCAAGGCCCAGTGACGCTCAGCCGACCGGCGGCGGGAGGACGCTCGGCGACGGGGTCGCGACGTTCCGCGTGTGCGGCATCGTCAAGTAGGTGTGGTCGAGGAGGCCGCGCTCGTAGTCCTGAAGGAGGCGCATGCCCTCCGTCGGCTTGAGTTTGTCCTGTTTGATTGCGGCGTCGATTTGCGCCTTCATGCGCGCGACGAGGTCTTTCGGCTCGTATTGCGTCATCGCGAGGACGTCGCGGATCGCGTTCCCCTCGATGATTTCTTCGATGTAGTAACCGCACTCCTCGTCGTCATCGAGGAACACGTGAACCTCATTCACGCGCCCCAGGAGATTGTGGATGTCCCCCATGATGTCTTGGTAGGCACCGGTGAGGAAAATACCGAGGTAATACGGGTCGTTCGGGTCGATCGCATGAAGCGGCAACGTGTCGCGAACGTCGTTGCGATCGATGTACTTAGAGACTTTCCCGTCGGAATCGCAGGTGATGTCGACAATCGTGCTTTCCGACGTCGGCTTCTCATCGAGGCGATGAATCGGCGTAATCGGGAAGAGGGCCCCAAGCGCCCAGTGATCGACGAGCGACTGAAACACGGAAAAGTTGCAGATGTGCTGGTCGGAGAGCTGGTGGGGCAGCTCCTTGATGTCGTCGGCGAGGTCCTCCTCGGGCATCGTCTTCGCGATCTTTTGGATGCGATCGGCGATGCGCCAGAACATCGTCTCGATCTGGGCTTTGACGTCCAGATTCAGGAGACCGACTTCGAACATCTTCTGCGCCTCTTCTTTGGCCTGAATGGCGTCATGCCAGGCTTCGAGGAGGTTCTGGGAGGAGAGCGTCTCTTCCACTTCGAAAAGCGAGCGGACGAGCTTGTGATCGTCGCTCGAGGGGAACTCGGGCGCGACCGTTTTCTCAATGCTTCCGAATGCTTCGACGACGAGTACCGAGTGGTGCGCCACGATGGCGCGCCCCGATTCGCTCACCAAGTTCGGGTGGGGAACCTTCTCGTCATCGCAGACGTCTGCCACATTGTAGACGATGTCTCGTGCGTACTCTTCCACCGAGTAATTCATGCTCGCGTGGAAGGTCGAACGGGACCCGTCGTAGTCGATGGCGAGGCCGCCGCCGACGTCGAGGTACTCGACGGGGTGCCCCATCTTGCGGAGCTTCGCGTAGTAGCGTGCCGCTTCGCGGACGGCCCGCTTGATGATCAGAATATCGGGAACCTGGCTCCCGATGTGGAAGTGAACAAGCTTGAAAGCTTGGCTCATTCCCGCCGTCTTCATGATCTCCGTCGCCGCCAAGATCTCCGCCGTCGTCAGGCCGAATTTCGCGTGTTCGCCGCCCGAAGAGGCCCAGCGTCCGGCCCCCTTCGATACGAGGCGAACGCGGAGCCCGATCCACGGTTCGACGTTCATTTCCTTGGCAAGTCGGCAAATCGCGGCGACCTCGGAGAGCTTCTCCGCGATCAGGATGACCTTCTTGCCAAGCTTCCGTCCGACGAGGGCCATGCGGATGAACGCATCGTCCTTGTAGCCGTTGCAGACGATGAGGGACTCGTTATCCGTGTGCACGGGAATCCCCGCGAACATCTCCGGTTTCGAGCCGACTTCAATCCCGTAATGATACCGCTGACCGGCATCCAGAATCTCGGTCACCACCTCGTGGAGCTGGTTCACTTTGATCGGGAACACGCCCCGATAGAGTCCTCGGTACCGAAACTCATTGATCGCCGCGAGGAACGCTTCGTTCAAGGTCCGGACGCGATGGTGGAGGAGGTCCTGAAAGCGAATGAGAAGCGGCGTTTTCAGCCCTTCTGCTTGCGCCGCTTTCACCACATCGTGAATCGCGACCCGTTTCCCGCGTTCCTGAAGCGGTGCGACGGTCACGAGCCCACGCTCGTCGACGTCGAAGTAACCGCCGCCCCAGCGGTT
>JAAFHJ010000227.1 GCA_013298325.1 Myxococcales bacterium
TGCGAATGACGACGACCGTCGATTTCGCGGCGACCGCGCTCCCCGTGGCGCTCACCCGCTTTCTTGGAAACCACCCAGCTGTCGAGGTCGACCTTCACGTCTCCAACCGGGTCGTCGATTTCGTCGGCGAAGGGATCGACCTCGCCATTCGGTTTTCCGTTTCCGCGTCGCTCCCCGATTCGCCGCTCCGTGCGCGCAGCCTTGGCGATGCGTACGCGGGCCTCTACGCGTCGCCGAGCTATTTGGCGCGGGCGGGGACGCCAAAGTCGCTTGAGGACCTTGCCGCGCATACCGGCGTTTTCTTTCATGGAAGCGGGATGATGGCTGGCGCAGTCCTCGCGGGCGGCGGCCTCGCGCTCTCCGAACCTGGACCAAAAACCCGTTGGCGGTGCGACGACATGTTCGTGGTTCGTGGCGCACTTCGCGCCGGTGCGGGAATCGGCCTCTTGCCGGCGTACGTCGCGGAGGACGATCGCACGTCAGGGACGCTCGTCCGCGTGTTGCCCCATTGGGAAGGGCGCGTCGCTCACGCATGGCTCGTCCACGCCGCCGGTCCGTTGCCGCGGAAAACGCGCGTGCTCCGTGATCATTTGCTCGAAGTCCTCCCGACCTTCTTCGGGCCGACGCGGGCCGGCTGAGCACGAATCCGCGCGCGCCCTCGTCGCTCGCGCGGTAGGCTGCCGCCGGTGAAGATGCTCTCCAAAGGCGCGAATGTGGCGAAATGTATTGCAATTGCAGGCATTTTTCTAGCCGTCGTGGGGCGTCACGAGGCGGCACATGCCGAGGGGGCGCTCGTCGATCCGTGCGGCGCCGATCGCTCGACCGATATTTGGACGCGCACACGCCTGCCGGGCGCCCCTGCCTACTGCCGCGCGATCGCTGAAGCAGAAGCGCAGTTGATTCGCGAGGATGGGACGTCTGCACTTGCCAAGTGTGACCTCGCCGAGAAAGCGCTCCCGAAGGTTCTGCGGACGCGCCTTGTGGAGGGGCGCGCGTTTCTGCGCCTCGGGCGCACCGAAGAGGCGGCAACGGCGCTCGCCGAGGCGAAGCAAGGGGCGCCGGCGCTGTTCGGACCGGCAGAAGAGCTCGACTACGCGCGGGCCCTGTTGGCACGCGGAGACCGCGCAAAGGCGGCGGCGTCTTTCCGGGTGCTCCTTCCGCGCGCCGAGCGCCTTGGCGAGGAAATTCGGAGAGCTGCGCTTGTCGAGGCGGCGTGGAACGAGCTCCTTCGCGCGGGTGGGGACGTGCCGTTTGCGCTGCAGAGTCTCCGTGACGTCGCCCGCGAACCGGGGCCCCTCGGCAATCTCGCCGCAGCAACGTTTGCGCTCGCCGCACGAGCGCAAGAGACGGCGAACGTCCGCGAAGAGACGACCGAGCGCCCCCGGGAAGATGCCCTCGATGCGCCGCCGGTTCGTGCGCTTCTTGCGCGCGTCGGGGCTCTCGGCGAGCTCGCCGGCCTCCGTGCGACGGCGCAGACTGGGAAAGAGGCGGCCGCCTCCTGGAAGGCGTTTGCCGATGCGCCGAGCCACGCTGCGTTCTTTGCGCCGCTCGCCACGGCCCTCCGGAACAGGCCGGCCCGCTGATGGCACGCCGCCCGATGTTTCGCCACTTCGCGGTGGCCGCACTCGTTGGAAATCTCCTGATTCCTTGTGTTTCTTGGGCGGAGCAGCCGCCCACGTTGTGGGACCGCACCGCCGACGCTACCGCCGCCCGACGGTGGAGCCTCCATCGCGCCGCGACGCAAGCGTTGATGCTCTCCCAGGACGATCCCCGCGACCTGCTCGTCCGCCCGACGGCCATCGAAACGGCGCGCGCTGCACTTCGGGCCGATACCGACGCGCTCGCCGCAGATCCTCGACTTTCCTTCGATTTGGGAGCCCTCGAAGAGGACCGCGGCGATCACGAAGCTGCAGTGACGATTCTTGAGGGGGCCCTCGCGCGCGCACCGAATCATCCGGCCGCCGATGACGCATGGATTACGCTCGCCTATGCCCATTCAAAGCTCGATCATCCTGAACGCGAGCGCGATTGTTACGAAGAATTCCTCAAGCGATCGATCGACGCTTCCAGCCGGGCGACCGCGCGGCTGAACCATGCCGAGTCGGAGATGCGCCTCGGGCGGCTCCCGGAAGCGATCGACGGTTACCGCGCTGCGTTCGCAGAGGCGCAGGGGGCTGCGCCGAATGGTTCGAGCGACACGGCGACGCTTGCCGTGTGGGGGCTCGTCGTCGCCCTCGACCGAAACGGGGATCCGGTCGCCTCCGATCACGAAGCCGATCTCGCATTGAAGCTCGACCCAGAAATGGAATTGATCGGTCGAAGTCCGCATGTCTTCTTCGTGCCGGCCTACGAGCGAAACTGGTACCTCGGGTTGGGATTCATGCATGTTGCACGCACTGGCGCCGATCGTGCGGCTCGCGCAAAAGCTGCGTTTGCGGCGAAGGGGCAGTTCGAGGCGTACGTGCGCGGCGCGAATGCGGCGAGTCGGCGCGTCGCTACGACGTCAAAAACGGGGGAGGCCGATCCGCGGGCCGGTTGGACGCCGCTCGCCGCCTCGCATGTGCAGACGGCGCAACGCCTCTTTGAAGCACTCGGCGGAGCGAAAAGTCTTGTGGTTTCAAGCGTAAAGGAGGGGCGCGACTAGATGGTCGTTCCGTTGACGCCGCCGCGGATCGCCGCGCTCCAGGAGGCGCTCGCCGCCGTCGCTGCCGATGTGGATCGCGTGGCACGCCGGTCACGCGATCCCGTTTCGTTTGTGCATGCCGAGGAGCGCGACGACGACCGCGAAATCGTCGCCCTTCTCGCCGCGCAGCTCGCGTTTGGGAATGTGACCACGATTCTCGCGAAGGTGGACGACGTCCTGAACCGGCTGAAACGTCACGGAAAAACGCCGACCGTTGCCCTCGACGTGTTGGTAGATCCCGCCGGCGATGGCAGCCGCCTTGCCGCGCTTCTCGTCGACTTCAAGCATCGCGTGTTCATCGGCGCCGACGTCGCCGCACTCCTTGCCGGCGGTCGCCTTTTGCAAAGGAACTACGGGAGCCTCGGCGCAGCTTTTGCGCATGCGTGGCGGGCAACCGGCGAAACAAGCGCGGCGTTGGCGCTCGCCCGTTTTTGCGACGAGCTCCGTGCGCTTGGGAAGTTCCCCCCCCGCGGCGACCCGACCCGGCGCGGCGCGAGCCATCTTCTGCCCGATGTGGCGCGCGGTGCAGGCGCCAAACGACTCTTTCTATTCCTTCGCTGGATGGTGCGCCCTTCAGACGGCATTGATCTGGGAATTTGGGACTTTTCGCCGGCCCATCTGCTCATCCCGGTCGACACCCATATCCACAAGGTGGCGCGCAACCTCGGCTTCACCGATCGCAACGATGCCAGTCTTACAACGGCGATAGAGATCACGAACGCCCTTCGCGCCCTCGATCCGCAAGACCCCGTCCGCTTCGACTTCTCCCTTTGTCATTTGATGATGAAGGGGGATTGTAAAGAGGAGGCAATTCCGGAAATCTGCGAGGGCTGTCCGCTGCGCCCCGTCTGCTGCCACCACGAGGCGCCCGCCAGCAAAACCGAGAAAGCGACACGGCGGCGTCCGCGTACTTGAGCGGCGAGGGGATTGTGTGCGAAGGTTCGCCCCCCAAATGGCCGCGAACACGAAGACGTTTTCCCTGGACGCGGTCCGCACCGATGGTTGGTTCGAACGCATCGGCGAGGGGATTGGCAGCTTCGACGCTCTCTGCGAGATCGTCGGCGCCCGGTTCTTCGCGTTTTCTATCATTGTTGGCGCCCGAATCACTGCGCTGACCGTCGACCGCCGGAGCCCCCACTACACGTTCGTCGACTTCGTCGTCGGTACCCCCGAAAACGACGGCGATCTCGAGCCGCAGCGCCTGAATCTCGTGGATTTCCGGCGTCGTTTGGCGACCGCCCTCCTCGGTGACGAAGACAAGACCGGCGCCCCGCCGCCGCAGCGCGAGTCGGAGGTGGAAGCGACCCAGCTCTTTCTGGGCGTCCGCTACCTTCTGCTAGCGCCGATCTTCGGCTATTCGCTTCGCCATCTTGAGTTGCGTGGCACGGAGGCGGTCCTCATCCTGACGACGGAGGACGGCGAAGAGGAAATCGAACTCGAAGAGTTCCGAAGCCGCGTTCGAATTCACGTTCAGGAAGAGCTCGAGCGCGCCTCTCAGTCGCAAAAGAACGCCATCGACCTTTCCAAGGTCGGCGAGGCGGAGACGGCCGCCGAAAAGAAAGATTGGGCGCGTGTCGTGGCGCTCCTCGGCTCCTGGCCGCCGCCCCTCGCTGTGTTCCTGCGGACTCCGGAAGGGCAGATGCTCGGCGCCGACACGCGGGCGCTGATCGCCCGCGGCCTCGGCCTCCTCGGCTCGGCGTGCGTGCACCTCGGCGAAGTCGACCAGGCGGAGGAAGTCTTCCGCGTCGGGATCCAATACGCTCAAGAGGGCCTCGCTGCCGCCGACCTCTTCCGCCGCCTCGGCGAAGCGCTGCTCCTTTGTGGACGTCACGGCGAGGCGATCGGTCCCCTCCGTCGCGCGCTCGCCTTCGGAGGCGACTACACCGATGTGATGCCGCTGCTCGCACAGGCGTTCGTTGCGCGCGGTCGGCACGTGGCCGCATGGGCCTGCCTCAAGCAGGCGATCGACGCAGGCCTCGACGAGAAGACCGTTTCCGAAACAGTTGCGAAGATTTCGGACGCGCTTGGGCCCGCTTTCGAGCCGTGGAAGGCCGAAACGCTCCGTCCGCGCCCATGAAGGTTGCCGAAGGGCGATAAGCGCGGCCGCACCGCGGCAAAGATGCGGTTTCGGCAAGCGCTCCGTCGTTGACCTTCGTCGCCGACTTCATTAAGACGGGCAACGATTTGAAGCCCGTCGTCCGTGGAGGATGCGGGGTTCGCTGTCGAAGCTCACCGCCTCTTTCGCCCGTTTCTGCGCCGTGTCGGCGTGGATGTCCGCGCCGATTGCGCGGGGGGTTGCCCCTAAAGGAAACTCGAAGCATGTTCGCCACTTACGGCCCGATGTTTCTCCTGCTCACCGTTGCGGCGCTGATCGCGCTGCTCTTTTACACGGGCGCAACCGTGCTCGGGCCGAAGAACCCGACGCCGGACAAGATGAAGCCGTACGAGTGCGGCAGCGAAAGCTCGGGCGGAAATCACCTGAAGCTTTCGGTGAAGTTCTACCTGACGGCGATCCTCTTCGTGGTCTTCGACATCGAAGCGGTCTTCATTTACCCGTGGGCAGTCCACTTCAAGACGCTCGGGTGGACGGGGCTCATTTCGATGTTCTCGTTCCTCGCAGTCGTCATTGTGGCGCTCGTCTATTGCGTGAAGAAAGGGGCGCTCGAATGGGAGAAGTGAATCGCAGCATCGTTCTCGAAGGGAACGAGACGGGCTTCGCGACGACGAAGTTCGATTCCTTGCTCAATTGGGCGCGCAAGTACTCGCTGTTCCAGTACCCGTTCATCACGGCGTGCTGCGGGATGGAGTTCATGTCGCTCGCGGGCCCGCGCTTCGACATTGCGCGATTTGGCGCCGAAGCACCGCGCTTCTCGCCGCGCCAGAGCGACCTGCTTTGGGTCGTCGGGACGATTTCCCAGCGCCAAGCACCCGCACTTCGCCGCATCTACGAACAGATGATGGAACCGAAGTGGGTTCTCGCATTCGGCACCTGCGCGAGCTGCGGCGGTTTTTACGATAACTACGCGACCGTTCCAGGCATCGACAAGATCATCCCGACTGACGTGTACATTCCCGGCTGCCCGCCCCGCCCGGAAGCGGTCATTGATGGCCTGCTTTTGCTGCAGGACAAGATCGCCCGCGGCGACCGCACTCCCGGCATTGTGAAGCCCCGTGAAGACGTCGCGACCCTCGGAAATGTGAACGGTCTCGTGAAGCTCGAAAAGAAGAGCTCGAGCAAGAAGGCAGAACGATGAGCGCGAAGGTCGTCGATGCGCTGAAGGCCACTTTCGGCGCCGCAATCTTGGAGAATCATGCCCATTGTGGCGACGACACTGTCGTCGTTGAGGCCTCCAAGTGGCTCGAAGTCGCGACGTTCCTCAAGAACGATCCGGCGATGAAGTTCGACATGCTCAGCGACCTCTGCGCCGTCGATTACCCGGATCGCCTCCCGCGCTTTGAAGTCGTGATCCACCTCTATTCTATCTCTCTTGGACACCGCATCCGCGTGAAGGCGCGCGTCGGCGACGAAGAGGGGGACGGCGCAGAAATCGCTACCGTGACCGAGCTGTGGCCCGGCGCGAACTGGTTCGAGCGCGAGACCTACGACATGAACGGGATCGTGTTCCAGGGCCACCCGGACCTGCGTCGCATCCTGCTCTACCCGGAATTTGAAGGATTTCCGCTGCGTAAGGACTACCCGGCCGCACGAACGCAGCCGCTCGTCGCCTACCGCACCGAAGCCGAGGCGGGTCTCCCCCTGGAGAAGCTCGCCCCCTTCCGCGAGGACGAAGGCATGGCCTTTGGTCGCCGCGAACTCCCGACTTCGGAACCTTCCTGAGGAAACCCCATGGAGCCTATCGATCTCGATCTCGAAGAAGGGGAACTCGAGCTCCCGTCGGAGCCGATGCACCTCAACATGGGCCCCTCCCACCCGGCCATGCACGGCACCGTCCGTTGCGTGCTCGAACTGGAAGGTGAGACCATCACGAAGGCCGACGTTCAAATCGGGTACCTTCACCGCGGCTTTGAGAAGATGTGCGAGCGCGGGACCTGGGCGCAGGTCTTCCCGTACGCCGACCGACTCAATTACGTGTCGCCGATGTTGAACAATGTCGGTTATTCGTTGGCTGTCGAGAAGCTCTGCAACATCGCAGTTCCCGATCGCTGCCAATGGTACCGGATGGCGCTCGGCGAAATCGCCCGCATTTCCGACCATTTGACGTGCACCGGCGCCATGGCCATGGAGCTCGGCGCGTTCACGCCGTTCCTGTGGTTCATCAAAGCGCGCGACATGCTGTGGGACGTTCTCGAAGAAGAGACCGGCGCCCGCATGACGCACTCCTTCGGCCGCATCGGCGGTATGGCGAAGCCGCCGACGAAGGCCTTCAAAGAACTGATCCGCACGGCGCTGCCGAAGGTGCTCGGTTTGATGGACGAAGGGGAGAAGATGCTCCTCGAGAACCGGATCTTCATTGATCGTCTCGAGAACGTGGGCGTCATCTCTGCGGCAGACGCGATCGGTCTCTCGTGGACGGGCCCCTGCCTCCGCGCGACCGGCGTCTCCTACGACGTCCGCAAGGCGCACCCCTACTTGAAGTACGACGAAGTCGAGTTCAACGTACCGGTCGGCACCAAAGGGGACACCCTCGATCGCTTCCTCGTTCGTCTTGCCGAGTGCCGTGAATCGTACAAGATTCTCCAGCAGATCTGCGACAAGATGGCCGATGACGGGCCGGTCAATACCGACGACCCGCGCGTGATGCTGCCCGAGAAATCCGAGGTGTACAACACCATCGAGGGGACGATTCAGCACTTCAAGATCATCATGGAAGGGGCGAAAGTCCCGGCCGGGGAAGTCTACTCCTAC
>JAAFHJ010000229.1 GCA_013298325.1 Myxococcales bacterium
GCGCGGAGCTTAGTGGAATTTCGCACGCTGACTGGGAAAATAGCTGGCGATCGTGACCATCATCGCGGTGCCGCAATCCAGATCGGATTCGTGAACGCAAACGGTCGGGCCGGCGTCGCCGGGAGGACCGTTTCGAGGGAGCGCTCCCCCTTGGCGACGAGATTCACAAAGTGAGTTCCCGCCGGAAGCTCGAGGACGATGTCCCCCTCCCAGCGAACGCTCTCCGCGCGAATCTCTGCTGCCTTCTTTTGCCGTTCTGAGAAAATCAGCGGGCGCGAAGGGATGGTTTTTTCGAGGATTTTAGCGCCGTCGGCGAGCAGCGCAAAATGGGTCACATCGATCCAGGGGGCGGCCGCCACGCGGACGTGGGCACGAACGCGCCCACGGTCCTGCATCGCGAGCGTCTCGCCGGGCCCCTTCCCGTCGAGCGTGAGGGAGATCACCGGCCCGTCGGTCACAAACGAGCGCCCTGCCTTGAGGGCGGCGACGACTTCCGCACGG
Source organism: Myxococcales bacterium (assembly GCA_013298325.1). Classification (GTDB taxonomy): domain Bacteria; phylum Myxococcota_A; class Polyangia; order Polyangiales; family Polyangiaceae; genus JAAFHJ01. The sequence goes on from JAAFHJ010000229.1 coordinate 502, forward strand.
TCCAACATCGCAGGATCTTTAGGAATCGAGCCTTCCGGAAGGAGAGCGACCGTCCTTGGGTAGCCGGCCCAGCCGTAGAGAATGCGGTGGCTGTCCGAGCTCCCTGTCGCGACGATGCGATGCCCGTGGCGGAGGATCGCGAACCAGTCGGCGAGGGTGTCATCGACCCAGTGGGGTTGGCCGAGTTCGAAGCCGTTCATCACTTCAAGGCCGTCAAAGTCGAAGGAGATCTTGTCGGCCCCTTCCCACGTTTGTGCATTGAAATGGTGCAAGTCAAAATAGCCGATGCGCGGCATCATGTGCGGATGATGAACAACGAGCATTCGCGAATCATCGTTCGCCTTTGCATCTTTGAACATCTTCGGAATCGGCACTTGTTTGTACTTCGGCGGCTTCTTGCCGAGCGGGTACGGGAAGATGCCGAAGTGGCCGTGAAACGGCGAATAAGTCGTAATTTCAACGCCGGGGACCCACGCGAGGTCCTTGCTGAGTCCGGCGCGGTCGAGGGCGCGCGCGTAGGTGCCGACTTTGTTGTGCTCGGTCGGTACCGCGAAGTCGATGCCGGCGGCGACGAGCGAAAGGACGCGATCTTCGACGGTTACCTTCGAATCGTAGGAAATATTCGAATGAACGTGGAGATCGCAGGAGACGGCGCCCGGCTCGATGATCGCCTTGCGGACGCGCAGCTCTACGGCGCGCGTCTTCCCGGTCTCGACGGAGAGGTCTTCGCTGTCGATGGTGTAAAATACACCCTTCGTGGCGGTCACCCGGTAGCGGCCCGGCGGAAGATCCATGTGGACGATGCCGCGCGCGGAATCGACGATGGGGCCGGCGCCGGAGGCGCGGAAATCGGGCCCAAACATCGGGTCGAAGGTGCCGTCGAGGCCGCGGACCAGGAGACGCGCGACGACGGGGAGTCCGCTGTCGGCATCGACGATCGCGACGTCGACGGTACCGGCGTCGGGGACTTGGATCTTCAGCGGCTTCCCGGCGGGCCCGAGCGGCGTGACGGGGCTCGCCCGAGTTGCGCCGCGCGCGCCGAGCACGCTCACCGCACCACGTGGTTTCTTAACGCGAAATTTCCCGTTTTTTCCGGGATTGACCATCGCGAGTTCTCGCCCCTCGCCGTCGAGGACAAACAGGCGCGGCGGCTCCTCGGTTGCCCCACGTACCGCGGCAGGGGCAGAAAGTTCCCCTTCGATGTCGTCGGCGCCGTCTTCGACGCCTGCGAACGCGGCAAGGGCGTCGTAGATCGCCTCGGAAGAGGCGGCGAGCGTGAAAAAAAGCGGACGATCGCTGTGGATGGCGGGGTCTGGCTTCCCGTCGCCGTCCTCGGCGGGCGGGGCGCTCGGGAGCCGCGCTGCGACCTTGAGCGGCATCGGGCCGCCGTCGCTCGTATGGACGGTCGGTCCGTAGCTTGCGGTTACCCCGGTCGATGAAACAATCGCAAAAGGATGGCTCCCATCGTCCAAAAGGACGTGACCGCTCTCCGCTTCGACCCGATCACCAACAATGCCATATTCGGGGAGGAAGACGGTCTCATCGCGCACATGGGTGTGCACCTCTAAGATCCCGCCGTCGCCCGCCGAGAGACCGACGAACGCCCCGTTCCGCAGGAGCGCAATGCGGGCGCGGCCGAGGTCGCCAGCGCCGAAATCGCCGCCGACGACACAGCGCATCGCGAAGATCTCCGCGTCGCGAGCTACCGCGGCGACGCAGTCCGAGAGGGGGGCGGTCGCCTCGTCATCGCCGTACCAGAGTTCGAGGCGGAAGCGCTCGCGGGGGCCGTCGTAGACCTCGATGGTGCCCGTCGGCTGGACGCGAATCGTCCCTGTCGTCAGCTTTTTCCCGGGGACCCGTGACGAGGAGGCCTCAAGCGGCAACTCAAAGAGCGCCTTCGCGGGCGGCGTCACTGGCGGAACGCGTGCACCTTGCAAGTAACAACTCGCAAAGCCGAGCGACCCTAGCGCGAGGGCGGCGAGGGTCCGTCCGAAGGGCGGCGGCGGCGAACGCATGCTCTACCCGCCCCCGAAGCCAGCAAACGCAGCGCCACGAAGCTCGGCGGTACGCGCGCTCGACGGCCCGTCGTCGCGACGGAAGAGCCGAATTTGCCCGTCGGCGGCACCGCCGAGGGCCGCCTCGAAGCCCTGCCCCCACTCGACGAGCAGCATCCCACCGTGGCGACGGGCATCGTTGAGGCCGAGTTCGTGAACCTCGCGGGCGCCGGTGGCGAGGTCGCGGAGACGGTAGAGATCGGCGTGAAGGACGAGTCCGCGGTCGGTCTCCCAGCGGTGAACAAGGCCGAACGTCGGGCTCGCGACCGGCTCGCGACTCGGCACGCCGAGGGCCCGCAACACCGCGCGAACGAAGAAGGTTTTGCCCGCTCCGAGGGGGCCATCGAGCAGCCACAACATCCCCGGCTGTAGGCACGACGCGACCTCGCGGGCCAGAGTGATGGTGGCGCGACGGCTCGACAGCGGGACGGAGGAATTCAGTGCATTCTGCACAAATGGCCTTAGAAACGGAAGGAGCCGCCGACCGACGCGCCGCCGAGGAGGAGCGTGCCGGTACCGCCCGGCGCGGCAAGGAGATCGACGGTCGCTTCCAGTTGGGTCTCCGGCGCAAGGCGCTGCACAAAGACAGCCGCCCCCTTCGCGAGAAACCTTGCCGATTGATCGCCGCCGAAAGGGCGAAAGAGGCCGACGCCTACTTCCGGCCCGACAAAGCTATCGTCGGCCAGTGGAAAAACCCAGCGCCCCCCTGCGAGACCATGGAAGGCTTTGAGCCCGAGGATCCCAAGTCCGATGTCGGCGCGGAGTTCAAGGCCGGGGACGTCGTCAGGCGCAACAAGGTAACCCCCTGTAAAAACAAGTGTCCCTGCGAAAGATGAGCCGCGCGCCCCCGACGGACGCACGAGGGCCCCGGTGGCGAGAAGGTGACCGCCGAAGGTAAACGGCGCGTTCGATCCGTAGGGAATGACGGAAGAGACGCGCTCCGCCGGCGGCGCCGTGACCTTTACTTCCGAATTTTTCGGCAGCTCTTTGGGCGTTTCTTTCGGAGGTTCTTTCGGAGTTTCCGACGGCTTCGGTGGGTCTTTCGGCGTCTCTACCGGAGCGTCCGCCGGCGGAAGCACCCGGAACGTAATCCCACCGTGGCCCACCCCTTCGGGCCGGAGGAGGTAGCGGAGCATCTCCCCGAGCTGGGCATCGGCCACACGGGCATCGACGTCGCGGTTGAGGGACTCCACCCGCCCGGTCTTCGCCTGATAGGCCTCCACTTCCGCCCGGTAGCCGGGGCGCGAAGAAGCCCCGAACGGCGTAAATCGACCGGTAACTACCCACTCGACGCCGAGCGGTTCGGCGACAATCTTGTATTCTGCACGGGTATCAACGACCCCGTCGGAGACCTTGCCGAAGGCGCGTGTCACCACCTCTTCGCTCGGCTGCCGATGCCCCTGGGCGGTCACCGCGGCGCGGAGGGATTCCTGTGCAGTATGCACAATTCCATCGCCACCCCGCGAAACCACCGCGACGGTGTCGGCGGCGGCCGAAGAGGCCACAAACAAGAATGCCGCCCCGAGCAGCGCAGGGGCGGCAACCGGCGAGAAACGTGGCCGGAGCGTCACGCGGCAGCCTCGCTCAGCAGGAGAACGCGTTCAGCGCGGGCAGAACGTTGAAAAGGCGCGTCGAGACGGGCGGCGGGCTCGGGAAGTTCCGATCGTCGTCGTCGTCGTCCTTCTTCTTCTTGGAGAAAAGACCCCCGAAGGCGAGGTCGGCGATGACCCGCGCGTTCTTGGCGAACAGACCACGGGCTTCCCCGGAACCGTTGGCAGCGAAAGGCTCTTTGTTCATGGGGCGGCGCGTTAGCACGGCTACCGGGGGGTGCACCAAGAAAGTGGCCAAAGGTAGGACGCCGGCATCACGTGCCGCAGAGGGGGAGAGAGAGCGACAGGAAATTTAAGTAGCCTCCCACGCCACAATCGTGGACGGTCGCCCCATGCATTCTCGCCGCCCCATCGCGCTCCTCGGCTTTTTGGCGTTTCTGCCCACAACGATCGCCTGCGGAAGCGACGCGGGGACCGGCGACGTCACCGATGAGGCCGATCTCACCAGCGCAAACGGGCTCGTCTGCACGCCTCCCCCCGCGTGTGACGCCCCGCCGCCGAAGACCGCCGCCGAGTCGTTCGAGCATGTTTCGTCGCGGGTGGTTGCGTCGACGCTCACCGCGCGCCACCGCGGTCGGGACCTTTTCGTGACGCCGGGGCAGCCGATTACTGCAATCGCAAAATTTGCCTACGGGACCGGCACCGACAAAGACCTCAAAGACGAAAACGTCCACGTTTATCTCGATAAAGGGTGTGCCGGTTCGTGGAGCGATCTCGGAGTGTTCCGGACGAGCACCGATGGGAAATACGCGACCGTCGAGGGGGTCGAGGACACCGGCGGCCGCATCTACCTCAAGCTTCCGGCGCTCCCTCAGGGGCGCCATCGCGTCCACTTTGCTGTCCCGGGCGACGGAACGTCGACCGATGCCTTTATTGAGGTCCTCAAAGCAGGTACGAAGATCATCGTTTCAGACGTCGACGGGACGCTCACCACGAGCGAAAATGTCGAGTTTGTGTCGCTATTGACGGGCGCCGTTTCCGAAGCGAATCCCCACGCGGCAGAAGCGCTTCAGGCGGCAGTGAAAAAGGGCTACCGGCCCTTCTACCTTACGGCGCGCCCCGAGTGGCTCGTCGGGCGGACGCGCGAATTCCTGAAGGAGCGCGGCTTCCCCGAGGGGATCGTCCACACCACGCTCGGCCTCACCGGCGCCTTCAACGACGCTGCTGCCGCCTTCAAGAGCGACGAACTCAATGGCGTGACCAAGAAGGGGCTCCGCCTCTGGTACGCCGTCGGAAACCGGGCGTCGGACGCGACCGCGTTTACCGGTGCGGGAGTCCCAAAAGATCGGGCATTCCTTTATCAATTCACCGACGACGTCCACGGCTGCGTCCGCGTCGACGACTACGCCACCCTCGCGACCCAGTTCGGCAAACTCCCCGTCTGCAAGTGACTCAAAGGACCTCCAAGTACCCCTTGGAGGTCTTTTCGCGAATGAGCTTCGCCGCTTCCGTCTCCGCCTGGGCGTCGGTCGCGAACTCCTTCAGCGTCGTCTGGCCGCCGCTGCCGATCTTCCCGTAGCGGACCTTGAACGAGGCACCGGTGCGGGTGATTTCCCAGAACTTCTGAGAAGTTGCATCGCGGAACTCAAAGAGGCGTTTTCGCGGCGGACCGCCGACACCGGATCCAGCGACCGGCTCGGCGACCGCGGCGGCGACCGGAGGCACGGCGGCGACCGGAGGCACGGCGGCGACCGGAGGCGCGGCGGCGACCGGCTTTCGACCGGGATCGACGGCGGTCGCCCCCTTCAAGGCCGGGGCGACGGTCGGGTCGTGGTCGATCCGTTCGCCGATGTAGGACGGGAACCGGGGGACGCCGCCGTCGGAGAGCTCTTGGTAGCGGAAGGTGATCACGGCGCCGAGGGCGGGCGGGGCATTTCGCTCGGCATCCGAGAGGCCGGTACCGACGGAAAAGCGTGTTCCATCGGGGAGTTCCACAAGTAGCGCACCGACGCGCCCTTTGTGGCGACCGGCGCCGGCCACGTAGTCGACGACCGTCGCCTCGGCGTCGTGGAAACGCTTCACCTTGAGGAGCGTCGTGCTCCGCCCCGCCTCGTAGCGGGACTTCGGCTTCCGAAGCATCAGCCCTTCGCCGCCGAGGGCGTCAATCCGATCGAGTTCGGCGCGGAGATCGGCCTCTCCGGCGCAGCGTCGGTGGCTGTGGGGGCGCGCGTAGGGGTGCTTTTCGCCGCCGAGGAGTTCCTCAAGGTGGGCGACCCGCTCTTCAAAAGGGCCGCCATGGGCCGGCGCATCAAAGACCAGGAATTGAAGTTCCTTCCACAAGGGGGAATGATCCTGGCGTTTGACGATGCCGACCGTCCTCTGAAATTTCTTCCGACCGCCAAAGAGTTCGCCATCCAGGGGGACGTTCGGCAGATCTTGAGTGAACCAGGGCGGGGCGAAGAAGCGATTGCCGAGCCGGGAAATAAAGGAGGCCCCGTCCCAATAGGCTCGAACTCCATCGAGTTTCTCGCTCAGCCACCAGTCGGTCAAATCGATATCCCCCTCCCACGAATGGGCAAGGAGAAGCGGCGGCGCGGTCTCTTTCGCGCCGCTCGGCTTCGCCCGCTCGGGGAGAACGCCGTTCTCGTCGGGGGTGGCACCCGCTCGCGCAGCCGCTTCCGTCAAACGAAGTTCCTCGGCAGCATCGCCGCGAAGTGCGCGGAGATGCTTGCAGGTCCGCCGCTCAATGGGCGTCGACTGATTTCGCCAGGCCGGGCACGAGCAGGCGTAGACGCCGCCCGTATTTTTTAGCACATACGGGAGTTTACCGGAGCCCTGAACTTCGACAGACTCCCCATCGGCGAGATCGGCCATCGCTACCTCTTTCCGTCAGAGCGGGGTCACACGGACGTTGTCAAAGCAGACGTGCGCGTCCCAGTCATTGAAGGCAAAGTGATCGTGACCGATGCCACTCAAAGGGCTTTGATCGGCGAAGTTTAGATACTCCTGACCGTTCACAAACCAACGAACCGTTTTGCCGTCGCTCCGTTCAACCTTGAACTTGTAGGCTTGGGCGACCGACACCGGGTGTTCCCGCGGATCGTCACTGTCGCGATCAACCTTGATTTCCTTACGATTTGCACCGTGCTCATCGAGGCGCGCGATGGCGTGGATGGTGTTCTTCCAGCCACCGTAAATCACGAGGTAGCTCGTTGCGTTGTTGTAGCTGACGGTCGTTGCCGCACTGCGGCCGTCCCCCCACACCTCGGCCTTTAGGTCGCCTTCGGCGGAGTCGGTGGTCGCTTCGAACTCGATACGCGCATTGATCGGAATCGGGCGCGTCATCCAGACGCCGTGGTTGCGCGCCGCTTTTCCGCAGAGCTTCCCGTTCTCGATGCGCCACGCGTTCGTCTTGACCGGGTTCCAGT
>JAAFHJ010000023.1:0-2974 GCA_013298325.1 Myxococcales bacterium
CTGGACGGTCGCGAAGTAGTCGCGGCAGGCGATGGAGTCACCGGTCCGTTCGCCGGTGTTGCCGAGAGGCATCGCGTCGCAAACCGCCAAGCACTCGGATTTGGTCGAGTAAGCGGCCGATTCACCGGTGCATGCCGCCTCGATATGGTCGCAATAGGCGGCACAGGTTGGCGACGTTGGGCGTGCATCGACGGTCGTTGCGTCTTGCGCGGGATCGGGAATCACCACTCCGCCATCGGCCTCAGAGCCGGCACCGTCGGGCTCTTCGACCGCCGAAAACGACGAATCGCTTGCCGACGCACAGCCCAGCCACCCGGTTGCGACAACGAGGGGAATGACGACGCGCGCGGCTCGCGCGACGGGGCCTACGTCGGCACTTCGGGGAAATAGGCGGGAAATACGCACCGGAACGGAGGTGTAGCAGGAACGGCGCACCGCGGCAAAAGTCCCGCGCCGTCGGGCACAGTCGGCGGGCGTCACGGAATCGTTCAGATCCCCTCTCCCAGTCGACGACGATGCCGTGATAAGCCCCGTCTTCGTGGATGCCACCATCGTCGCCAAGGGCAAAGTTGAAGTTCGCGGCGGAACCTTGCGCGTCGTTCGCGGCAACGCGAATCGTGACGAGCTTGAGATCGGGCCCGACCCGATCGTGATCGGCCGCAACGAGGCCTGCCATCTTGTCGTCGACGACAAGAAAATTTCTGCCGTCCACCTTGAGCTGGTCGCGACGGAGCGCGGAGTCCGCGTCCGTGACCTCGGCTCCCGCAACGGCAGCTTCCTCGGCGACACGCGCATCGGCGAAGTCTTCCTGCTCAAGCCGACGAACTTCTCCCTCGGCGACACGTCGTTCTCCTTCACCCCGAGGACTCCCGAAGAAGTTACGATTTCGGACGTCGCCGAGTTCGGGCCGCTCGTCGGCGCGAGCCCGAAGATGCGTGCCGTCTTCGACCGCCTGAAGAAGGCCTCGCCGACCGACCTGACCTGCCTCATCCTCGGTGAAACCGGCTGCGGCAAAGAACTCGTCGCGCAGGCGATTCACCAAGCAAGTTCGCGCGCCGCGAAGCCCTTCGTCGTCGTCGACTGCGGCGCCATCCCGCCGACGCTCGCCGAGAGCGCACTTTTCGGCCACGAGCGCGGGTCGTTCACCGGCGCCGTTGATCGTCGCATTTCCCCCTTCGTCGAGGCGGACGGTGGCACCGTGTTCCTCGATGAATTCGGTGAGTTACCCGCCGACGTTCAGCCTAAGCTCCTCCGTGCGCTCGCCGAGCAGCGCATCAAGCCGGTCGGTTCCAACACGTACCGCCCCGTCAACGTCCGCGTCGTTGCCGCTACGCGCCGCGACCTCGTCCGCGAAGTAAACGCCGGCACGTTCCGAAGCGACTTGTACTTCCGCGTTGCACAAATTCGCGTGGAACTCCCGCCGCTTCGCGAGCGCCTGGAAGACATCCCCGCCCTCGTCAAGAAGATGCTCGCCGATCTCGGCGATCGCACCGCCTACGATCGTGTCACGAGCCAGAGCCTCGAGCGGCTCATGCGCCACGATTGGCCGGGGAACGTCCGCGAGCTCCGCAACGTTGTTGCCGTGGCGCTCGCGTTTCAAAAAGAGGGGCCGGTCGATCTCGCCGCCCACATCGCGCCGCTCGTCCAGGCGGCCGAAACGACGCCGACCCGTGGCCGGACCTTCCAAGACGCCAAGCGCGATGTCCTCGCCCGCTTCGAGCGCGAGTACTTCACCGCCCTCTACGCCGAGTGCAACGGCAACGTCAGCGAGATTGGTCGCCGCTCCGCGATGGAACGGGCCCACGTCCGTGGCTATCTTCGCCGTCACGGCATTGCTGACGGGACCAAGGGCGGAAACGACCTGTAAGCTCGCGGGCCTCCAGCGGCCCGTCGGCTCCGAAAAGCGTCACTTTCCGAGCGGAATGATCCCCGCTTGAGGGGCGCCTTCGGTATCCTTTCCCGCGTGACGGCAGACCGGCAACTGAGTGCGCTTCGCGGCGACTCCAGCGACGCGGTTCTCTCGGCGGGGCGCAGCGCCGAACCGGAGAGCGGGTCTACGCCTGGCCGTGGGCGACGGGGCCGCGCGTTCCCCCGCCTCAGCAAGTACGACATCCGCGAAGAGCTCGGCCACGGCGGTATGGCGACGGTCTACCGGGCCCACGATTCGCGCCTCCAGCGGGACGTCGCGGTGAAGGTGCTCCATCCGCATCTCCGCGACTCCGCGGAAGTTGCTGCGCGTTTTCTTGTGGAAGCACGGGCGGTTGCGAAACTTCGCCACCGGAACATTCTGGAGGTCTACGACGTCGCCGACGAGGACGAAGATGAGCGCTGGCTCGCCGTCGAGCTCGTTCGCGGCGCCACGCTCCGGACGCTCCTTGCCGACCACGGGAGAATGCCGGCGGAGGTCGCGGGGGCGCTTGCGATCGAAGTCCTTGCCGCCCTCGAGCACGCCCACGAGGCAGGCATCGTCCACCGAGACGTGAAGCCGGAAAACGTCATGGTTGCCGCAGCGAGCGCCCTCGAAACGGGGCCCGTCCGTTCGCGACCGCCAGCAAATTCCCTGGCGGAGGCGTCGCGAGAGACGGCGGGCCCACTTCCCCAGGGGCCTGTCCGCGCGCGACCGTCGTTGGGCCCCGCACCGAGCGGCCCTACGTTGGACCCAGGCGTTGATGGCGCCGATCCGGCGGTGAAGCGGCGCGCTTCTGTAAAACTCATGGACTTCGGCATTGCGAAAGTTCAAGGAGCACAAGGGGTTACTTCGACTGGGCAGGTCCTCGGAAGCCCGGCGCACATGGCCCCTGAGCAGATCGAAGGGGGGGACGTCGACGAGCGTGTTGACGTCTTCGCCGTCGGCGTCCTGCTCTACGAGGCGATGGTCGGCGCCCTCCCGTTCGCCGGGGCCAATCCGGCCCAGGTCCTTCGTCGCGTGCTGGAAGGGGAGTACGTCCCCGCCGAGCATGCCGAGCCGACCGTC
>JAAFHJ010000023.1:2984-21750 GCA_013298325.1 Myxococcales bacterium
GACCGTTTTCCCGCCGCGAGCGCGATGAAGAAGGCCCTCGAAGAGGAGCTCTCCCGCGTCGGTCTCGCCGAGCCACGCCAGCTGCTGGCGAGTTTTCTCGATGCCCCCGAGGCCTTCAGCGAAGAGCTCCGGAAGTCGTTGGTGCTCAAACTAACGACCCTCGGTGCCGCCGCCCAAAAGGTGGAAGATGCACTGACCGCCGCCCAGGACTACTCGCGGGCCCTCGCGCTCGCCCCCGACGACCGCAAGCTCCTCGGGATGGTGACTTCGCTCCGAAAGTCTGCCGATCGTCGTCGGCTCCTTCGACGGGCGATCCCGGTGGCAGGGGCGCTCCTCCTTCTCGCCGGCGGCGCCTACGGAGGCACGCGCCTGTTGACCCGCCGGCCGTTGCCGCCGCGCCCCATCGACGAGCCGGTCGCCACCGCCGTAGCAAGCACCCCCGCATCGGCGGCGAGGGCGCTCGTGCCGCTCGTTTCGATGACGCCGCCGATCAGTTCGACGTTTCGCCCACCGCTGAGCGCCGCATCGCGGCCCGTCCGTGAGGGCAAGCGGAGCGCACGCCTCGACCGCCTCGAGCCGCCGGCAGGCGTGCTTGTCGCCATCGACGGGCAGTCGGCAGTTGCCGCCATCCAAGGCGGCGAATTTCCCCTCGACAGCAAAGCCCACGACCTCCGCTTCTCGTGTGTGGAAGAGCTCTGTGAGCCGCAAATCGTTCGCATCCCCGAGGGGGAGCGTGCGGTCCCGATTGCCGTAAAGCTCGCCATCCGCCCGGCGACGCTGCTCGTCGAGGGGGACAAAATGAAGGCGTACGGCGTCGAAGAACGGCCCTACTTACGATTGAGTGCCGGGCTCGCAGTGACGGTCTCGCTCGATCGAGGGACCGAGCACATCACCGTCATTGAGCGTGAAACGGGCCAAAAACGCTCGGTTTTACTCCGCGCCGGCAAGAAAGCTACCGTCGATTTTGGCCCTTGAAATGTCGCCAGATCAAACAAGGCGTCGCCAGATCAATCAGGGCTTCGCGAGCTTGTAGAGATTGCCATCACTTTCTTGCGCAAAGTAAATTGCGTTCGCATCGACATGGAGCGCGGATATTGAATCTGTCGTTCGGTAGACGAGCGTTGCAATCCCGCCGACGCATCCTGCGATTGGGCAGGTGAAGAGGAGCGTTTGTGAGGCGGCATCGACCTCCGTCCAGTAAACAAATCCCGCGTTTCCAGCGACCGTCAGCGCGGTCGCTTTCGCGCCGGAGAACGTGTTGACGCTTGCCCCCGAGGGGGTCGTCGTCGTTACCTTCAATGGCTGGTTTTTCTGCAGCCAAAACGCACGATCCCCGGTTACGATCAGGCCCGTTCCGTCGGAAGCGTTTGGGACCGAGGTCACAGTGCTGGCCACTTGAGTTGAGGCCCGGCGGAGATCACCGGCGCTGGCCGGCGCCCCGTTCACATATAATCCTGCATTGAGCCAGTAGGGGACTTGGTTAAGAGCTGCGATGGAAATTGGGTAGCTTTCGGAAGAAAATGTCTTTGAAGGTGCGGGGTTTGGTACTGAAGCTGCCGGATCGAACACCTCAATGATGCCCGTTGTCCCGGCGGCACTCGTCGCGACAAGAAGCGATGAGCCATCCTCCGTGGAAGCAATGTCTGTCACCAGCCCGGTTTTGAACGTCTCGGGGCGCCCGTTGGGCCGCGAAATGCGGATCAATCCAACGGAGCGGTTCACGCCCTCCAAGGTTCGCACAAACACAGCTTTCTTCGTTACGGCGAGGTTCACGAAGAACGTTTGCGCCGACTGTGCCGGCGCAAGAGCCAACGCCTGCGTGTCGGTCGGCCCGCGCCGAAAGATGTTTGCGGTAGCGCTGCCTGCGCCAGACCGAATCCAGAAAACGTCGTCGCCATCGGTTCGAATGGCTACCGTTTTCGAGACACCCCCCGCGACAACGCTTGGCCTGCAGACCCCTGCAGCACAGGCGCCGCCAAGACAACTATGGCCGCAGCGCCCGCAGTTGGCCGCGTCGGTCTTGAGGTCGGCGCAGGTCGCCGCACACGCCACGGTTGGCGCGGCACACGTCGGTCCCGCGTCGGAAGAGGCGTCCGGGGTGTTCCCCGCGTCGGTCGCGCCACTATCGGTCGGGCTTCCGGCGTCCGTCGAACCGCTATCGGTTACCGAGGCGTCGGCAGGTGTATTGGTCGGCGCGTCGTCGCCGACGCAGGCGAAAACGGTGGCGGAAATGAAAAGGGCCAGGGGGGCTGCGGCAAGTCGATAAGTGGGCATGGCCGCGAAGTCTACGAGGCGAAGGGCGGCTCTGCAATGAACGTCGGCGTGGACCTTCGGGCCCCCTTCGCCGATACTCGCCGCCCCCATGGGCGCCCGTCTTCCCGCCTCCCCCAGGACTCCCCGCCACCGCTCCCTTGCGGTCGGGGCGTTTTGTCTCTTTGTTGCGTGGAGTTCTACGGCGCTTGCAGGGTCGGAACAGACCGAATTTGAAAAGGGGCGGGTCGCGTTCGTCGCAAAGAATTACAGCCGTGCTGCCGAGCATTTTGCAGTTCTTCTCGACCCTTCTCGTTCATCAAAGCTCGATCCGGTCCTGCTTTCTCAGTCACGGATGTATTTCGGTGCCAGTGAGCTTTTTCTCGGTCGTGAGGCTGCTGCCCGCGAGACCTTTGAAGCGCTCCTCCTCGAAGACCGCCTCTACGAGCCCGACCCGCTCAGCTTCCCGCAGAACGTCCTCGAACTCTTTATCGATACGCGCGCCGCTCTCCGGGAGCGCCTAAACAAGAACGCCGAAGAAGAGGCGAAAGCGGCCGCTGCGCGCCGGCAGAAAGAGGCGGCGGAAAAGAAAGCGGCGGCCGAGCGGGTCGCCCTTCTGGAGCGCCTTGCTGGCGAGGAGCGCGTCACGGAAACGCATTCGCGCGTCGTCGCGGCGCTCCCGTTCGGCATCGGTCAATTCCAAAACGGCGAGAAGACCCTCGGCGCAGTCTTTCTTGGATCCCAGGCGGCGTTCGTCGTCGGAAGCGCGATTACCTTCCCCCTCTATTTCGACGCACTCTCTCGCCGAAACGCGGAATTTCAAGCGGGCGATCCCCAAAAGAAAACCGCCGTTTACCAGGCACGCGCCCAGAACTTGTATGTGACGAATGTTGGGTTCGTCGCGGCGTTCGCAATCACCGCCGGGCTAGGGATTTTTCAGGCGGAATACAATTTCGTCCCCGAAAAGAGCTTCACCCGAAAGCGCCCGTTGCCGCCAACCGTCGGCGTCGTCCCCGTCGTCTACCCAACTGGTGGCGGCGCTACCGTCGGCGGCACGTTCTAAGGTCACCAGCCGGTTTTGCTACGAATGAACGGCGCGATCTCCGCGGCCATTCGTTGATAGAGAGCGTAGCTCGGATGGTAGTCGCAGGCGGTAAGATCGCCGTCTTGGGTGAACGCAAATGCGTAGACTTGGTTGTCCCCCGCGCTGGCGCGTGCGGCGACGGCGGCTGTGAGGGCGGCAACACTCTTGGTGCGCGCCTGGTAGTTCGCCGGATAGTCGTCGTTGAGCGTCGGGCTCGTCGTCGCGAAGATCTTCGCCGTCGGATTGGCGGCGCGGACCTGCGCGAGGAACTGCCCGTACCCATTCGCAAATGCGGCCTGGGTGGGGGGCGGGTTGACCGCCGGATTGGCGAGGTCGGTGCCGCCGACCATGATCACGATTGCATCAGCCCGCCAGCTTGAAAAATCCCAAGCGCCGGCAACGAGGGGGTGGGTCCGCGGATAGGTCGCCGCGATGTGCTCGCCCGCGTTCGGATTTTCGTTGTAAAGTACACCAATTCCGCTTGCCGACGGTGCATACGCTTCGGCGTCGAGGAGGTCGGCAAGGAGCGGAATGAGCGACCGGCGGGCGTTGTGGGCCTTCGCGAGCGGCGAGCAGGTCGCCGGTTGGTTGCGGTTCCCGTCGACGCCGTACCCATCGAGGGTCGAGTTCCCGATGAACTCAATATGCCTTGCTTTTCGGGCCGGCGGTGCCAGCAAGACGCCGTTTGGGAACGTCCATCCGCCGACGGCGACCGTCCCCGTATAGGCTTCGGTGCGCCGGTAGAGTTCGACCTCGTGGTCGCCGGCGGGCAGGTTGGTCGCCAACGGAACGACGGTTGTCGCACCGGCCGCCACGGAGACCGTCTTCGAAAATGCGCCATCGACGAGGACATCGAAATAGCTCGGGCCGGAACCGGCGAGCGCGGCGTCGCGGATCGTGACCGACGCCGCGGTCCCCTGAAAACGGGCCACCGCGCGCGCCGCCGGGTAGCCGGCAATCGCCTCGCCGCCGGTGATCTTCCAGCGCCCGATGTACGATACTGCCGGCGCGGGCGGGGGAGGGCCCGCATCGAGCGGCCCCGCATCGAGCGGCCCCGCATCGACGGGCGCCGCATCGAGCAACCCTGCATCCTGCACGGAACTGTCGGTGCCGACGCCTGCATCCTGCACAGAACTGCTATCGGGGCCCCCTGCATCCTGCACGGAACTATCCTCAGGAACTCCAGCATCTTCCGGGCCGGTCGACGCGTCGTCGCCCCCGCAGGCGACAAGGAGGGCGACGAGGGGGGATGCGACGAACGTGCGCAATTTCATCGCGCAACGTTACCTCAAGTTAGAGGGCGCGGCGGACGAAGAGGTCCTCAAGGGTCTCGCGCTTTGGCGTAACGGCGATCAGCCGGAGGTCGGATCCGGCGAGTGCGGCGGCGAGGAGCTGGCGGAGCGCGTCGTCGCTGCCGACTTCATAGACGGTCGTGTCCCCAAGGCGGCGCGGGGAGGGGGCCGCCGCCTGGAGCGCCTCGTGACCGGTGGTGTCGCCAGCAAAGACGACTTCGCGCACGGAATCACTCGTATGAAGAAGTTCCGCGATCGCCCCGGAAACGACGACTTCGCCCTTCTTTAGGATGCAGACGCGATCGCACAAAAGTTCAACGTCTGCAAGTACATGGCTCGAGAAGAACACCGTGCGACCCGCTTCGCGTTCCGCGAGAATCAAATCGCGAACTTCTTTGCGACCGACCGGATCCAGCCCGCTCATCGGCTCGTCGAGAAGCAGGAGCTCCGGTTCGTGGACGAGCGCCGCGGCGAGCCCGGTCCGCTGAAGCATTCCCTTGCTCATGGTGCGTGCCGGCCGGTCGGCCGCATCCGCGATCCCGAGCTTAGCGAGCACCTCTTCCGTACGCTTCCGGAGGTGGGCGCCACCGAGGCCATTCAAACGCCCGCACAGTTCGACGAACTCCCGGGGCGTCAAATAGGGATAGACGTAGGGATTCTCGGGAAGGAAACCGACTTTCCCAAGTGCTTCCGGCGAGGGGACCTGTGCACCGAGGACCGTCGCTTCGCCGCCTGTTGCCGCCATCAATCCGACGAGCATCTTGATGGTCGTCGTCTTCCCAGCGCCATTTGGGCCGAGAAATCCAAAGATCTCGCCGCGATGAACATCAAAAGAAATTCCACGGACCGCATCGACAGTGACGCGCGAAAAGGGCTTCTTGTACTGTTTGCGGAGGTTCTTCGCGGAAAGTACGACGTCACCGGTAGCGACCGACGGCGAGGTGGCTGGCACGGAAGCGCTCATGGCGTATCCTTCGCTGGGGGCAGTTTCACCGTTTCTCCAAGGGGGCCTGCGCTCGCAAGTTCGCGCTTTTGAGCGGCGCTCAGATCGTCGCGGGTGCCGTACTCATGGAGCTTGTACTGGATCTTCCGCGTCGAAATGCCGAGTACGAGCGCCGCCTTGGAAGTCGACCCGGCGCAGGCTTCAAGGGTCTTTAGAATGGCGTGACGCTCAAGCTCTTCAATCGTCGCCCCCGGGATCTTCGGGAGCTCGTCCCGCACACCGGCAGGTACAACGGTCGAGGGTAGATGCTTCTTCTCGATGCGGCCGCTCTCACAAAGAACGGCAGCACGCTCAATGGTATTTTCGAGCTCGCGCACGTTGCCCGGCCAACGGTAAGAGCCAAGCAAATCGAGCGCTTCGTCGGAAAAACCGTCGATGTTCTTCCCGTTTTCTTGAGCGTATTTGCCTAAGAAAAACGTGGCGAGCGGGAGGATATCGCCCCGTCGATCGCGGAGCGGCGGGATCTCCACCGCGATGACATTGAGACGGTAGAAGAGGTCCTCGCGGAAGGTCCCTTTGGCGACTTCGGCGCGAAGGTCCCGGTGGGTCGCCGCCAAGATGCGCACGTCGACCTTGACCGTCTCGTTCCCGCCGACGCGTTCGAAGGATTTTTCCTGGAGGACGCGCAGGAGCTTTACCTGGGTCGCCATCGGGATCTCCCCGATTTCGTCCAAGAAAAGCGTCCCTCCGTCCGCTTGCCGGAAGCGCCCCTCGCGACGGCCGACCGCCCCCGTAAACGCGCCCCGCTCGTGGCCGAAGAGCTCGCTTTCGAGGAGCCCTTCCGAAAGTGCCGCACAATTCAGGCGGACGAAGGGTTTGTCGGCGCGCGGTGAAGCGCCACAGATCGCCTCGGCGATCAGCTCCTTCCCGGTTCCCGACTCCCCGGTGATGAGCACGCTCGCGCGGCTCGGACCGATTTGATTGACGAGCTCCAAGACCTCACGCATCCGCGGGTCGGCGGCGACAATGTGTTTGAAGGCATTCCGCTCGCGGAGGCGATCCCGCAATTGACGGGTCTCTTGAAGGAGGCGCGCCTTCTCCATGGCGCGATCGACGACCGCAGAAAGTGCTTCAAAGTCAAGAGGTTTCGTGAGGTAGTTGTCGGCCCCCTTCTTAACGGCTTCGACGGCGCTCGTGATCGTCCCGAAAGCGGTCATGACGACAAACACGGCTCCGGGGAGGGCACTCTTTGCCTTCTCCATGAAGGCGATGCCGTCAAGTCCGGGCATTTTTAGGTCGGTCAGCACGACGTCGGGCGTGAAGTCGTCGAGTTTGCCGAGCGCCTTAAACCCGTCGGCGGCCGTCTCGGTCGCGTAGCCTTCGTCGCGCAGGATCTCACTGAGCGCAGCACGCGCGTTCGCTTCGTCGTCGACAATGAGGATGCGCCCACGGGATGCCATGGCGCGGCAACGTAGTCGAAGCGGCCCTCGGAAACGACCCCCCTCGGTCGGCAACGCGCCATTGTCTCCGCCCAGCGCGCCGGATCGGAGAACGCCCGTGTGCGCGCCCGGCCCGCCGGATGGGGCCCGCTCCAAGTAAAGACCCTACAAAGTCGACAACCCTAGGCAGAGGTGCGCTACAACACCGCCCGCGATGAAGCCCCGTGCGTTCCTTTTCTTGTCCTCGCTCCTCGCCGTCCCCGCCGTTGCTTCGGCGCAGACGGCCCCCGCGCCCGCCGCACAAGGCGGCGGCTTCACCTTCGGAGGCGGCAACAAGGCCGGCGCGCAACCGCCGAAACCTGCCGGAACGACGGGAAAGCCCGCTCCGGCGACGCCTGCCGCGACGACGGCAAAGCCCGTGCAGACTGCACCCACCGCCGAGGGGTCGGTCGAAGCGGCCCCGGCCGCCGGTTCTGGCGCCAACACGGGCCCGATGACCAACGACGCCTGGGGCGTCCGTGACTACGAGCTGAACGAGCCGGCGAGCCTCTCGGGGCAAGCGGGCCTCCTCCACACGCGCCACCTTCAGAGCGGCGCGCCTGGGCAGTTCCGCCTCCAGTTCATGACCGATTTCTTCTCGGCAAAGTGGCTCTGCACGGCCGAGTTCCCCTGCTCGAACCAGCGCGTTCCCGGCGGGCCGCGTGTCGTCGGCGAAGGGCTGTCCCACGTCGGGGCAACGCTCTCCCTCGGCGTGACCATCACGAAATTCTTCGAACTTTCTGCGTCGACGCGCGCCTACGCAAACAGCGACGACGCCTCGCGCCCGGCGGTCCTCCAGGTCCTCGGCGACACGACCATCGGCGGAAAGCTGTATCATGCAGTGAGCCCCGTCGTCGGCCTCGGCGGCGGTGCCGACCTCCTCCTCGTGAACCAGTCGGGCGGCGTTGGCCTCGCTGGCGGCGCAACCGGCGCCCGGTTCTGGCTCGGCGGCACGACCGACTTCCGCTATGCCCAGAAGCGGCTGCCGATGCGCTTCAGCCTTAACGCCTTCTATACGCTCGACAATTCGGGCAAGGTCGTTCAGGACGTGGAGACCGCGCGTGGCAAGCCGGTCACCCGCATCGAGCGCTTCGGGCTCGGCATCAACCGCGTCGACCACGTCGACATCCGGTTCGGCGCGGAGGCCTTCGTGGCCCAAGACCACTTCCGCCCCTTCGTCGAGTACGGCATCGACGCCCCGATCAATCGCCAGGGCTATCAGTGTCGCGCTCAGAATCCGAGCGGCGATCTCTGCCTCAAGAACTCGCCGACGGCGCCGAGCCGCCTCACGCTTGGTGCACGCGTCTTCCCCTGGAAGCGTGGTTTTTCGCTCACCGGCGCTGTCGACATCGGCGTGACCGGCGTGAATCACTTCATTGAAGAAGTTGCGCCGCAAGCCCCCTGGACCGCCTACATCGGCGCCGGTTGGGCGATTGATACGCAGGACCGTCCCGCGCCGAAGCCGATTGAGCTCCCGAAGCCGCCGCCGGTCGTCGAGAAGACGAAGGTCAAGATCGCCGGCTACGTCCACGAAAAGTCGGCCGACAACAAGGGGCCGGCCGTCGCGAACGCGATCGTCCGCTTCGCCAATCACCCGGAATTCTCGGGAATTGTGAGCGACGGCGCCGGAAAGTTCTCCACGTGGGACCTCGACGTCGGCAGCTACGCCTTTGCCGTCTCCGCGGACGGTTACAAGGGGGGCGAGTGCCAGGTCGAGATCAAGAATGGCGACAAAGAGAGCGCCGTCGACTGTGCGCTTGAGGCGCTCCCGCGCTTCGGGACGCTCGTCGGTCACGTGAAGGATGAGAAGGGGGCCGGCGTTTCCGGAGCCACCGTAAAGGGCAAAGATTCCTCCGGAAAAGATGTGTCGGCAACCACCGACGCCTCCGGCGCCTTCAAGCTCGTAGACCTCCTCCCCGGCACGGCCAAGGTCGACGTCGAGGCGGAAGGCTTCCTCGAAAGCGTGCAGAATGCAGAGGTTGCTCCGCGCGCCGAGAAGACCGTCGATGTCTCCCTCATCAAGAAGAAGGGGCTCGTCACCGTCGGCAAGAAGGAGATCACGATCAAGCAGCAGGTCCAGTTTGAGACCGGCTCCGCGAAGATCCTCCCCGCCTCCGACGGCCTCATGACGGAGATCGCCGACGCCTTCATCCACCACAAGGAAATCAAGCAGGTGGAAGTGCAGGGGCACACCGACAACGTCGGCTCTGCGTCGAACAACCGCGTCCTCTCCGATGAGCGCGCGAACGCCGTCCGCACCTGGCTCATCGCCCACGGTGTTTCCGGCGACCGCCTCACCGCGAAGGGCTACGGCGACACGAAGCCGATCGCGCCGAACGTCACCGCCGGAAATCGCGCGCGCAACCGCCGCGTTCAATTCGTGATTCTCGCCCAGGACGGCGCGGCCGCCGCTGAGGTCAAGCCGGCCGCAAAGCCGGCGAAGGCCACAAAGACGAAGTGACCCGGCGCTAGCGACCACGCAGGTCGACGGTGACGAAGGGGCCTCTTGCTGCACGCAAGGGGCTCCTTCCGTTTTGTCTTCGAGGCATGTCGATCCAACCGTCGCAGCGCGAACGCCAAGAACTTCCGTGAATCCTGGCGTTTGCGTCGGAAGTGGCCGCAGGATCGGACGACGCAATGACGGTGCTATTTCACTTGCACGGCGTGCCCATTTCCTTCATCCCTCAGCGCTGTGAAGCGCCTTCTTCCCGTTCCGTTCGTCGCGTCTTTGATGTACCTCGCCTGCGGTTCCGAAGGGACCAACGGGTTCGCTCCCAAAGCGGATGGTGGCGGGTTTGATACGCCGGATGCGGCGGTCGACCTCCCCGACGGCCAGTCGCAAACGTCGCCGGACGGCGCCGTCCTCAAGCCGACGGAGATCGGCTCCCTGAGCGGCACCGTCTTCGCGCCGGAAGGGACGATTCCGATCTCGGATGCGCTTGTTTACCTTACCAAAAGTGCCCCCTCGGCGGTCCCCGCGGGCGTCTTTTGCGACTCCTGCGTGAAGCTCACGCCCGACGAGGGCTTCGCGTTCAGCGCCGCAAACGGCACCGTCCGCGTCCCTGTCTACGGGGAAGGGGAGTTCTTCCTGGTTGTTCAGAAGGGGCAGTTCCGCCGCGTTCGCAAGATCAATGTCGTGAAGGGGGTAAACACCCCAAACAAGGGGCTTCTTCAGCTCCCCGGCAAGACCGACGACATCCTCGGCGACACGATCCCGAAGATGTTTGTGAATACGGGCACCTTTGACAAGGTCGAGCACTCCCTCGATAAACTTGGGATTTCCTACGACAAAGGCAGCAGCTGCAACGACCTCTTTGGCCTTCCCGGTTCGCCGAAGTGTGGCGACAACGACGTCTCCGCGGAGCGGATCTTTAATGGAAAGAAGGACCCGTCCGGAGTCCCCTTTATCGATCGCTACCAAATCGTCTTTGCCCCCTGCAGCGGGAGCGTCGGCAGCGGCGGTGGCGACTCGTGCACGTCGTCGCCGGCAACCAGTTCGGACGTGAAGAACAACATGCGCCGCTGGGTCAAGGCGGGCGGCAAGTTCTACGTGACCGACTGGAGCTACGAGATGGTCCGGCAGATTTGGCCCGGCTATTTCACGTTCCAGAACGCGACCGCCAAAATCGGTTCCGGCTGCAGCCTCGGCTCGGTCACCGACGACGCCGTCTGGGAAGACCCCGGGCTCGCGTCGTGGATGACGGCGATCGGCGAAAACGGCGCTCAGCTTGTCGGGAGCTACACCGGAATCACCGCGGTGAGTCCCCAGCAAGGGGAGGATTTTCAAGGAAATCCCAAGACGATCACGCCGAAGGTCTGGGCCTCGGGCAAGACGGGGAGCGCGAAGACGACACGGACGGTGACCTTCCCCGACCGCTGCGGTCGCGTGCTTTTTTCCACGTACCACACCGAAGGTTCCGGGGAAGGGACGCTGCTCGCCCAGGAAAAGGCGCTTCTCTACGTCCTTCTTGAAGTGGGCGTCTGCGTCGGCCCCCGTGCCGACGGCGTCGAGAAGTGACGATCCACGCGCGGGCGCCGGTTCCCCTTGCCAGGACCGGCCCGGCGCGCTACATCTCGCCCCGCTAAACGAAGGACCACGCGTGCGCGCGACCCCGTCTAGCCGTGGCTGTCACGAAGCGGACCCATGTAGGGCCCGCTTTCTTTTTGTGCGTCGCATGTCCGAAAAAACGCTCCCCTTCGATCGTGAAAAACTCGCCGAGGTCATCGACCCCATCGTGCGCGCGCATGGTGGGGAAGTGTACGACGTCGAATACAAAAACGAACGCGACGGCTGGGTCCTCCGGATCCTGGTCGAAAAGCTCGGTTCCGCGGAAAACCGCTGGAATACCGAGCAGGCCGCGGTCGACCTCGACCTCTGCTCGAACGTCTCCCGGGAGCTCTCCCCGGCGCTGGACGTGTCCGAGCTGATCGCCGGTCGTTATCACCTCGAGGTCGGTTCCCCCGGCGTCGAGCGGACGCTCCGCACGCCAGATGACTTCCGCCGGTTCTCCGGCTCGAAGGCGAAGGTCAAGCTCCACGAATCGATCGGCGGTCAAAAGCTGCTCGTCGGGATCCTGGGCGACCTCACGGCGGGCGACGTGCTCCCCGTCGTCGACGGTGGCCGCACCTACGACGTCCCCCGGGCGAACATCGAACGGGCCCAGCTCGTTTTCGAGTTCGGACCGGCGCCGAAACCGGGCAAGCCGCGCCCCAAGAAGGCGGCGAAAAGCTGAAATTATCTCGCGAAAATGACGCCACTTCGGCGCCTTCGCGACCCCGTCACCGACCGCGTGGGGCCTACGAGCCCCAGCAACCCCCCTCTCGCACCACTAGGTGGATCCATGGCAACGCAGCAGCAGAGCGCTCAGGACGAACTCAACCTTCTCGCAGCCATCGACATGGTTGCCCGCGAGAAGGGGCTCGAAAAGGACCGTTTGGTCCGCACCGTCGAAGAGGCGATCCTGAAGGCCGCGCAGAGTGTGTTCGGCGCCGGTCGCGAGCTTGAAGCCCGTTTCAATGGCGAGACCGGTCAGGTCGACCTGTTCCAGTATATGGTCGTTGTCGACGATCCGTCCGACGACGAGCGCGAGATTGCCCTCGAAGATGCGCAGAAGTTCGGTCTTGAGGCGGAGCTCGGCGAAGAGCTCGGTTTCCAGATCTTCTGGCACCCGAAGGACGCCAAGAAGGCGATGGCCCAGGACAAGGAATTCGGCGATCTGCTCATGGTGAAGCAGGCCCGCTCCCAGTTCGGCCGCATCGCCGCTCAAACGGCGAAGCAGGTGCTTATCCAGCGTGTCCGTGACGACGAGCGCGATCTCATCTTCAACGAATACAAAGACAAGAAGCACGAACTCATCAAGGGCGTTGTCCGCCGTTTTGAGAAGGGGAACAACCTCGTCGTCGACCTCGGCAAGACGGAAGGGTTCCTCCCCTACCGCGAGCAGACGCCGCGCGAGACGTGGCGCCCCGGCGACCGCATCACGGCGTTCGTGAAGGACATCGACCGCGAAGCGCGTGGCCCCCAGGTCATCCTCTCCCGCGCCAGCGAGCGCCTTGTTGAGAAGCTCTTCGAAGCGGAAGTCCCCGAAATTTACGAAGGAATCGTCAAGATCGTCAGCGCGGCCCGCGAAGCTGGCGCCCGCTCGAAGATCGCGGTTGCAAGCCGCGACGCTGACGTCGATCCGGTCGGCGCCTGCGTCGGCATGAAGGGGGCCCGCGTTCAGGCGGTCGTCCAGGAACTGCGCGGCGAAAAGATCGACATCGTCCTCTGGGATCGCGACCCGGCCCGCTTTGTGTGCGCCGCCATCCAGCCGGCCGAAGTCAACAAGGTCATCGTCGACGAAGCCGATCACCGCATGGAACTTGTCGTCCCCGACGAGAAGCTTTCGCTCGCCATCGGCCGCAAGGGGCAAAACGTCCGCCTTGCTGCTCAGCTCACCGGCTGGAAGCTCGATATCATTAGCGAATCGAAGTTTCGTCAGATGGAGGAGGATGCCATCCACACCCTCCAGCAAGTCCCGTCGATCGACGAAGCCAATGCCCGCAACCTCTACCGCATGGGCTTCCGTGCCCTCGAAGAGCTCGTGGAGGCTTCCGACGAGGAAATCGCCGGAATCCCGGGGCTTGGCGAAGCGCAGAAGGTCCGCGAAGAGGCCGAGGCGACCATCGAGCGCCTTCGCCAGGTCCGCATCACGTCGGCCCGCGAAAAGGGGGGCGAGCTCACCGAGCGTGATCGCATGCTCCTCGTTCGTGGCATGACCGAACGGACCGCGCAGCTCCTCGAAGAATCTGGCTTCAAGACGGTCAACGAACTCGCCCGCGAGGAAGAAGACCGCGTCGCGTCCCGCACGGGACTCGGCATCAAGAAGGCACGGGCGCTCAAGTCGGGCGCCGCCGAGTTCCTCCAGAATGAGGCTCGCATCCTCGGCTGAGATTCTCTCAGTCGGCTCGTAACGGAGACAATCCTACGGAATCCTTCGCTCTTTTCGTGACACAACCTCCCGTACCCCCTTTCCCTGAGACGACCTCTCCCGAGGTGGCTGTTCTTGCGCCTTCCCCACGGCCGCCAAAAGCGGCCGCCAAGCGCGAGCGGACCTGCGTCGGCTGCGGTGACGCCGTCGACCTCGACGAAGGCGCTCTCGAGCCCGGCATTGCGCCGAGCGCGGAGCAACGAGGGGGGGCAACGTTGCTTCGGGTCGCCCTTGCCGAGGCGGATGGCGCGTGGACCTGCGTGGTCGATGCGCCGGCGAATCTCGGTGGGCGTGGCGCTTGGGTGCATGCTGCACCGAAGTGTTTGCAACGTGCCTGCAAGGGGGGCTTTTCAAAGGCTCTCAAGACGAAGGTGGATCTCCCGCTCGCGACGCTCGTCGAAGCGGGACAATTGGCCGCTGAGCGACGCATGGAAGGGCTCCTTGCGTCGGCCCGGCGGGGGCGCCTCGCGGCATTCGGGCACGATGCCTGCCGCGAGCTGCTCGCAAAAGAACCGGACGCGCTCCTCGTGGTCGCGACCGATGCGGGGGCCATCGCACGCTCCCGCGAAGTCGAAGATGCCGTCCGTCTCGGGCGTGCCGTTGCGTGGGCAACCAAGCGACGACTCGGTGTCTTTTTTGGAAAAGAAGAAGTCGCTCTCGTGGCCATTGCAGATCCACGCATGAGTGTGGCAATCGTCCGTGCCGTCGCGGACAGGGCGGCGTTCGCCGCGTGCTCGGTGGAGCCCAAAGGGTCGGAAACAACGACCAAATCCACCAAGGTCGAAGGCGAAGCATGCAGGTCTCCGGAGGTTCGATGAACAAGCAACGCGTGTACGAAGTGGCCAAGGCGCTGAATCTCGAACCGAAGGTGGTGGTCACCCATTTCCAGTCGCTTGGGTTCTCCGACGTCAAAAACCACATGAGCTCGGTTGACGGCGATGCCGTGGACCGTTTGAAGCGCCACCTCGAGAAGCCGAAGACGGAAGTCGTTGAAGAACGAATCCGTCCGACGGTGGTAAAGCGCCGTCCCGTCGCTAAGCCGGCGGGGGAATCGTCGCCCCAGCTCCCGACCGCGGGCGGCTCCGTGGCCGATCTCGCGGCCGCAGCGGCGGCCCCCGCAGCTCCGCCGTCGGTCAAGGCGGTTGAAGCGCGCCCGAGCAGCCGGGCGGTCCTCGAGCCGGCCCGTGTGGAAGTTCCGGTCGCCCCGCGCAGCCGCAAGTCGATCCCCGAAGCGGCGCCGAGTGGCGACGCCTCCAAGGTCGCAGCTGCGAGTGACGTCGCGACCGCCGCCCCTTCCGTGAAGGTGGTTGAAGCGGCAGCCAAGTCGTCCCCGAAGTCTTCACCGCGCATCGAGGTCCCCTCGGCGCCGGCGTCGGTCCCGAAGGACCGCAAGAGCGCGAAGAACGTCGCTGCCGCCGAGCAACCGGTCGTCGCCGTCGCCCCGATCTCTCGCCCTTCGAAGCCCAAGCTTGAGCTCCCGAAGGTCGTCGAGCCGGCGATGGACGCCGACGATGAGCCGACGTCGATGGCGGCCGCCATTGAAGCGACTCCCTCGCTGCTCGACCCGCCGAAATCGGCTCCGGCGATTCCGCCGCCGCCCCCCCCCGCTGAGGAGATGGTTACCGTGAAGACGACGGTTCCGTCGACGCCCCGCCCGGCCGAAGCGCCCCGCGCGGCCGCCCCCGCCACCCAAGCCCCCGGCACCGACGTCGGCGCCTCCCAGCGTCCGAAGACCGGTATCGAATACTGGTCCGGCTGGACCGACCGTCCTGCCCCGTCGGCAAACCGAACCGCCATCGGCGGTGGCGCTGCCAGCACGATGGCACGGCGGAGCGAGTACAATCCGCGCGGCGCCGCCGTCGGACCTGCGGCTCGCCCTGCCGGTCTCCGCCCCGGTCAGCCGATGATGAATCGCGGCCCGATGGGTCGCGGCGGCCCGATGGGTCGTGGCGGTCCGATGGGCCGCGGCATGATGAACATGCCGCGCGTTCGCGGTCCGGTCACCACCCAGGAGATGAGCGCCCACAAGAAGGTCATTCGCATCGAAGAGAACATCACTCTTCAGTCGATGGCCGGGAAGATGAGCCTCAAGGCGACCGAGCTTCTGATGAAGCTCCTCTCGATGGGCATGACCGGCGTCCACATCAACTCGACCCTCGACGCCGACACGGCGAAGATTCTTGCCAGCGAATTCGGCTGGGAAGTCGAGGACGTGGCCGTCAGCGAAGACGACATCATCGCGCAGGCGGTCGGTGTCGCTACCGTGCCGGAGACGACCGACGATGGCCGCGTCGCACGCGCGCCGGTCGTGACCGTCATGGGTCACGTCGACCACGGCAAGACGAGCCTCCTCGACAAGATCCGCAAGGCGAACGTCGCGAGCGGCGAAGCCGGCGGTATCACTCAGCATATCGGCGCCTACAAGGTGCAGACGCCGAGCGGCACGATCGTCTTCCTCGACACCCCGGGCCACGAAGCTTTCACGGCGATGCGTGCCCGCGGCGCCGGCGTCACCGACATCGTCATCCTCGTCGTCGCTGCCGACGACGGCGTGATGCCGCAGACCAAAGAAGCGGTTTCCCACGCCAAGGCGGCGAAGGTTCCGATCATTGTTGCCGTCAACAAGATCGACAAGCCGGAAGCCGACCTGGAGCGCGTCAAGCGCGAACTCGTCGAACTCGGCCTCCAGCCGGAAGAGTGGGGCGGCGACACGATCTTCGTGCCGGTCTCCGCAAAGAGCGGCGAAGGCATCGCCCAGCTCCTTGAGATGGTCTGGCTCCAGTCGGAAGTCCTCGATCTCAAAGCGAATCCTGATGGTCCCGGTGTCGGAACCGTCATCGAAGCGCTCCTCGATCGCGGCCGCGGCCCGGTCGCCCGTATCCTCGTCCAGGACGGCACGATCAAGGTCGGCGACTTCGTCCTCGCCGGATCCGGCTTCGGCAAGGTCCGCGCAATGACGAACGAGCACGGCAAGCCGGTACACACGGCAGGCCCTGCGACCCCCGTCGAGGTCCTCGGTCTCTCCGATGTCCCCGGCGCTGGCGACCAGGTCCACGTCGTCAAGGACATCAAGAAGGCTCAGGAAATCGCCGAGTCCCGCAAGGGCCGCATGGCGAAGTCCCTCATCCCCGGCACCGCGAAGGTCTCCCTCGAAGAGCTCTCCAAGCGGATCAACGCGGACGAGCAACTTGAACTCCGCGTCATCCTCAAGGGGGACGTGCAGGGCTCCGTCGAAGCCGTCGTCGAGGCGCTCACCAAGCTCACCGGCCCCAAGGTCAAGCTCACCGTCGTCCACGCGGGCGTCGGCGCGATCACCGAGGGCGACGTCAATCTCGCCATCGCTGCCCGGTCGATCATCATCGGCTTCAACGTGCGCCCCGCCGGCAAGGCGAACGCACTCGCCGACGAGAACAAGATCGAAATCCGCCTCTACTCGATCATCTACAACGCGGTCGACGACGTGAAGGGGGCCATGGAAGGCCTCCTCCCGGCGACGCTCGTCGAGAAGGTCATCGGCAAGGCGGAACTCCGCCAGCTCTTCAAGATCAAGGGGGTCGTCGTTGCCGGCTCCATGATCACGCAGGGTGTCGTCAAACGTTCGGCGAACATCCGCGTCATTCGCGACAACGTCGTCCTCCACGATGGCAAGCTCGACCAGCTCAAGCGCTTCAAGGAAGACGTCAAAGAAGTCGCCGAAGGCTACGAGTGCGGTATCAGCATCCAGAACTTCAGCGAACTCAAGGAACTCGACATCCTCGAGTGCTACGAAGTCGAAGAAGTCAAGCAGCGCCTCTGAGCGACGTCTTGACGGGATCCGGTGAGAGCCGGTGACGAGAAGACGGCGGGCCTTCGAAAGAGGGGCCGCCGTTTCCACGTTTGTTTGCCGGAGGGGGCGCCGGCGAAGGCTTTTGCAGGAATCGCGCATCGTCGACCGGCGTTCGGGATAGGTTTCTCCGCCATGCGCCTTTCGCCCCTCTTTGTCGCCCCCTTCTTTGCTCTGGTCGCGTGTGGCACTCCTGCCCCCGCTCCGGTTCCGCCCGCGAACCTGGCGCCGAGCACCCCGGCGGGAGGAGTTGCGGCCCCCTCTGCGTCGACGGTAGCGGCACCGAACGCTCCGAATTCACAAAAGATTGGCGTCGTTCTGACCATCCCCGAAACCCAAGGGGTCGTCATGGACCACGGGCGCGCGAGTTCGCTGCTTCGACGCGGCGCCGATGGGCGCGTCCAGTTCGCACACGCGTTCCTCCGCGCCACCGGGCCGAAAGCCGGCGATGCCGATTTTTCCACAGATATTCATGTCGCTGGCGGCCCGTATACCCTCGACTATTTGCTCGGTCCTGCGATCAATTCGGAAGCCTTCTTCTGGAATGACCCGTTCGGCGCGAAGCCGACGATGACCCATTGGGACAACGTCGAACGCGTCGGTGAGTTCGCGTCGTCCTACGAGTGGTCTGGCGATGCTTGGACGAAGAAGTCGGGTGAATCAGGTTACTTGGACGTCGTGGACCGCGCCGGCGCCGCACTTACCATTGAGGTGTTCACGCCAAATGAAGCGCGCCGCTGCTCGCCCCTCGAAGACCGTGGATGCAAGGTCGGACGCCCGAAATCGGCGACCTTCGTCGGGCGCAACGCTGCTGCGGTTGCCGCTCTTCCGGAGATGCCCAAAGGCTTCTGTCCGGACGGCCTCGTCGCCAACGCGCGCGGCGACCTGTACGTCTCGGGAGCGAGCTGCGAGAACGGCGCGCCGGTCGTCGCCTACTACCCACCCGGCGCCACGAAGGGGACGGTCACTGCCGTGGAAGGGCTCGATGGATGGTCGAAATTGCTCGCACTTTCGCCCGATGGGACGCTCGCGATCGGCGCCCAATCCGATCTGTTCTTGATCACCAAGGGGCACGCCTCACGGGTGACTCCGCCGCCTGCCGATGCGACGGTCGCGCGTTCGGCGAGCATCTACGAGGCGGTCGGTTTCGCCAGCGACGGTGCCCTCTGGGGGGCACTTCGAACGACGGGGACCGAGCACGGCCGCGTGTCGGTGGTCCGTCGCAGCTTCGGAGGCAGCGTGTCGAGCGAATGGAGCGCGGTTCCCGGTCCCTGGGACGACTCGCGCCTGGAGTGCACGGTCCTCGCTTTCGAGCTTTCAGACGCCAAAGATCCTGTGTTTCTTGGGGAAAACTGTGTTTCTCCCCCCAGCGACAAAGAGGATGTCCTCTGGGGATCGGTCGACCTTCTCCGAAAGACGGCGCGCC
>JAAFHJ010000230.1 GCA_013298325.1 Myxococcales bacterium
GGGCCTGTCGAAGTGGGCCCGCCGTCTCTCGCGACGCCGCTCCCAGCAAATTCGCTGGCGGTCGCGAACGGACGGGCCCTGCAGGTGCACCCATGCACGCGTGGGGCTTTGTCGTCCGCCGGAAGGTTGTCCGGACGCGTTACTTCGCGCAGAGGCCCGGCGGATTCTGCGCGATCTTGATGAGCTTCGCCTTCGCCTCTTTGCCGACGGCGTCCTTCGGAAAGCGGCTTTCGGCGGCGCTGAAGGCGAGCTTTCCGTTCTCGCAGTCATGGAGAGCCAGGTAGCCATCCCCCATGCCGAGCAGCGTCGGGCCGAGGAGGTTCGACTTTGAATAGCCGCGAAGGACGCGATTGAACCAGCCGAGCGCCGAGCCCGGCCGGTTGTCCTTCAATTCGCCATCTCCGACGTAATACAATGCGTCATCGGCAAAATCATCGGTCGCGTAACGCACTGCGTACTCGGGTCCGAGCTGGCGGAGGGCGTTCCAGTCTTTGCGTTCCCAGGCGTCTTTGACGACGGCAGCGTGGGCCTTCTTGTCCTGAGGAACCGAAACCGGCGGCGGTCCGACCGGCGTTTGGCCTCGCTTCAGCTCGTCGAGGCGGGCGCTCACTTCGGTGCGGCTCTGGGAGAGTTCCTTGTGGAGCTCCTCGACCTGGTGGGCGAGTTCGTCGTTCTTGCCGCGGGCCTGCGCAAGCTGATCACTGATCGCCGATTGACCGGAGCCACTATCGGCATTTGCCTTTAGCGCATTGTCGAGGCGCTGGCGCAGCGCTTCCAGGTCTTGACGAAGGGTCTCGTTCTCCTTGGCGACCCGCGTGAGGATCACCCCCTTCTCGTGGGTCTCGGTTTCGAGCGCCTGAAACTCCTTCTGTCGTACAAAACAGCCGGTGCCGAGGGTCAAAAGGAGGGGGAGGAGGAGCGCGCGCGACTTCATCGACCGCTGGAATACCACAGCCGCCGAAGAAGCGCGGACGTCGAGCCGGGAACCTTGTTAAGGAACGGCCGTGGCAGCCCCCCCGACGATGCAAGGTGCGCTCGATGTAGACGCACTCTCCAAGACCCCCATCCGCGCCGTGCTGAGGATGGCACTCCCGACGATGGGCGCGATGCTCCTGCAGAGCCTCGTTAATGAGATCGATATTCTCTTCTTTTCGAAGCTCCCTGCCTGCGATGCTTCTACCGCCCAGGCGGCGCTCCTCCCGTCGCTGCTAACCGTCTGGCTCTTTGGCGGAACCCTCTCCGCGATTAGCGTCGGTACCCAGACGTACACCGCGCGTCGTGCCGCAGAGAAGGACTTCGAAGGGGCCGGGCAAGTCGTCATGAACGCCCTGCTTTTTTGCGTCGTTGGCGGCGTCATTATGATGGGGATCGCGACCCTCTCGTTGCACAAGATCCTATCCGCACAGAAGTTGCGACCCGACGTCCTTGAGACCGCATATGCCTATTCCAAATGGCGCGTTCTTGGGATCGTCTCGATGGCGACGACGATCGGCGTCAAAGCCTTCTTCGATGGAATCGGCAAGACGCACGTCCACTTTGTCGCGTCGCTCGTGATGAACATTTTCAATGTAACTTTCTGTTACATGTTCATCTTTGGGAAGTTCGGCGCGCCAGCAATGGGCGCGGCAGGCGCCGGTGTCGGCGCATTCGCATCGACGTGGATCGGACTTTTCATTGTCCTCTTCTACGCGTCCCGCGAGCAGGGAAAATACCGCTGGTTCCGTCTCTCGAACGTAAATCGATCGCTTATTTGGGACATGGTGAAGCTTGCGGCCCCGGCGGCGCTGGCGACGATCGTGATGATGGTCGGTTTTGGACTCTTCAACAGCTTCTCGGCGACCCTCGACGGCGGCCGAAAACTGGATGGCAGCTGTGGGGCCGAGGAACCGCTCAACGGCGCAGCGACGACCAACATCGTCGGCATCATGAAACTCATCTTCACCGCCTGCCTCGCCTTTGGTGCAGCTACGGCGACGTTCGTTTCTCAGTCCCTCGGCGCAAAACGCCCCGATCTCGCATCGCGGTTTGGCTGGACGTCGGTCCGCATCGGTCTCGTCGTCTTTGGCGTCGTCGGGCTGTTTGTTGGGGTGTTGTTCCCCCAACAGATTATTTCCATCATGACGCATTCGGAGGCGGTCCGCGCGGCGATGCTGATGCCGCTCCGCATGATGGGCGTGGCGACCCCACTCATCGCCGTCGCCCTAATCTTGAGCGAGGCGCTCTTCGGGGCCGGATCGACGAAGTTCGTCGCGGCGGCCCAGCTCGTCCTCATCTTCGGGATTCTTGTACCGCTCTCCTGGTTCCTGTCGTTGAAGACCCCCCTCGGTCTCACCGGGATGTGGATGGCGGCAGTCGCCTATTCGGTATGCGCAGCGGCGGTCATGGCGCAGAAATTCCGCGGCGATAGCTGGAAGGCGATCAAGCTCTAGCGCTCGCGCCAATCGTCGAAGGCAACACGTTCTCCGGCGACGCGCCGGGGCGGAGAACAAAGCCCCTTTCTGGAAAACCAGAAAGGGGCTTTTCGTGAAGCCTGGCGCAAAAACTACTTCTTGCGGGGGATGGTCAGGTCGATCGCGACGGTGACGTCGTCCTTGATCAGGTTGTCGGGCATTCCCGGAAACGTCACGCCGAAGTCTTTGCGATTCAACGTAAAATCGCCCTTCACGGTCACCTTATCGGCCGTGACGGCGACGGTCACCGGGAACGTAAGACTCTTCTTGGCCCCGTGGAAATCGAGATTTCCGGTCACGGTATGGGTCGCACCGTTTGCACCGCCAACCTTGATTTCCGTGCTCTCAAAGGTCGCCTTTGCGAACTTAGCGGCATCAAAAAAATCGGGCGATGCGAGGTGCTTATCGAGCTTCGGATCATCGGTCTTTGCTGAAGAAAGGTCGATATCGAGGGCGATCTTGCTCTTCTCCGGCGCCGCGGCATCGAGGTCGAGGGTGCCGGTGAACTTCTCAAATTTCCCCTCGTGCTGGCCGGTCACCTTGCGGCCGACGAAGCCAACTTTGCCGATGTCCTGAGTCACGAGGAGCTGCTCGCGCTTGGCCGTTGTGGCACCTGTCGTCGCCGGGGTCGCCTTCGCCTCATCGACGGTCGCCTTCGCCTTCGGATCCTCTTTGCTGCAGGCGAACGCGCTCGCGGAGAGGGAGAGGGCACCAAGAAGGAGGAATGTGTTGTGCGTCTTCATACGCCCCTTCGTACGGCGTCGAGTGTCCCGTGCAAAGCGAACGACGACGCACGTCACGTTGCGTCACGCGCAACCTTTGCGCGGAGGGCGGTCGCGCGGTCAGTGCTCGCGGACGAGCGCGCACGCGGTCGCGAGCCGCACCGACCGCTCGCTGTCGGCGAGGAGCGGCGCCGCGCGGGCGCTCCGATCGAGGCTGACGAGGCCGGAGAGTGCCGCAAATTTTGCAGCAGTGTCGCCGTGCAAGTCCCCCTCGAGCCATTGCTGAACGGCCACAACCTTTCGACGCGCAAGGTCCCCCCGGGCGGCACGCGCAACCGGATCTCGCGGCGCTTCCGGGAGCGGTTTCGCGTAGGCGGTGAGGCGGTCGAGGGCGTCGGCACGCTCCGCAGCGGTGCCCGAATCGGCGAGCGCCCCGAGCGCCAAGACGGCGAGCGGACGATCGGTGGAAACTGCATGGACTTTCGCGACGGCGAGAAGGTCGCCCGCGAAGGGGCGGGGTGCCGCCGCGTAGACGAAACGCTGTTCCCGCTCCGAACCGTCGCGAAGCGCGCGCGTGAGGAGCGCGGTTGCGGGGGCTTGAAGGGCGTCGCGGCCGAGGCGGAGCACGGCGATGGCACCGGCGACCGTCGGCGGCGTCACCTCGTTCGCGAAGCCTCGCTCCAAGAGTTCCCGGCCGCCAGCCTCGTAAAAGGGGCTCTGCGCAAAGGCGGTGTACGCGTCTTCCGCGAGCGGAATTTCGGCCTTTTGAGCGCGTTTCACGAGATCGCGGAGCAACGCCACGGTCGCTTCCGGGTTGTGACGGCCGCGCACCAGCGCCCGTAGGGCAGTCGTACGGCCGAGCGGTAGCGGCTCCTTCAGGACCGCCTCGCTCAGCGCCGGGTGGTCTTCCGGATCGGCCGCTTCGATCGCCGCACGAAACGCAGCCAAACGCACCCGCCCCGCCGGATCGACGAACGCTTTCCGACGGGCATTTCCGACCCCGCCGTTTTCGAGCGTCCGTACGGCGAGGGCCCGAAAGCCATCCCGTGTATCTTGCAAGTGTTCTTGGGCCGTGCCGACCGAGTAGGCGTCGACCTCCAGGAGAAGCATCGCCGCATCGGCCGCGTCGTCGTCATCGCCAGCCGCGATCGTCTCGAGTTCCTCCTCGGCCCCTGCTGCACAGCCGGCGAGCGCCGAAACGGTCTCTTTGCGCGCCGCCCCGGCCTCGTAGCGAAGGACGGCGTGCGCAAGAACCCGCGCCTCCCGGTCGCTCAAGTCACCGGCCGCTTGCCGCGCCGCAAGCTTTGGTGCGAGCGCAGGATAGTCGCCACGACTCGCCACCCCGGAGAGGGCCGATCCGCAGCCGGTCCCCCCGAGGAGCAGGGCGATCGCAAGCGCCCGAAACCGCTGAATTCCTCGCGCGCACGACGGCAAACGTTGCGTGGGTCCCATCGCCGACGGACGCTACCCGCCCCCGTCCAAAAGCGCATCCCCTCTATTTTCGGGCTCCACCTGGAGGTTCCAGACCTCATCGGCCACCGCCGCCGTCGCGGCGCGATGGGTGATTAGGACGATCGTACGAGTCCCTCGAAGCGCCGCGACGACGCCGACAAATGCCTGCTCGGCGACCGGATCCATCGCGGCGGTCGGCTCATCGAGGAGCAGGACTGGGGCGCGCGAAGCGACCGCGCGCGCGAAGGCGATCCACTGGCGCTCGCCGCCGGAAAGCGCCCTCCCACCCGCACCGATAGCCGTTTCGAGGGTGAGCCCCTCCGGCCTCGGAAGGGCGGTCGGCCACATTTCGTCGAAGAGGTTCTCGGCGGTCGAACCTGCGAAGACGGCCCCATCCTGCGGCATCCATGCAAATACAGCGGCAGGCGGCGCCCGCCTCGCCCCGTAGGACACGCGTCCTACGCCCGGCGCGAACCCGAGGAGTTGGGCAAAGAGCGAAGACTTCCCGATGCCGGTCGGGCCGCAAAGCGCAACGACGCGCCCAAACGGGATCCCCCCAGAGACCGGCGAAAAGCGGCCGTGCGCCGGCCGAATATCTTCAAGGATTAGAGCATCTTGCGCCGAGGAGATTGCGTCGTCGACGGGCGTCGCGAGCGCGGCAGCCCCAGAAAGCCAGGGCTGCAATCGCTCGGCGCGAAGGCGACCCCGGGCGAGGTCGAGCCGGGTCTCCGCGAGTTCCTTGATGGGGCGATAGGCGAGCACAAACGGAACGAGCGCCGGAAGCAGCCCACGGACGGCGGCCCCCCCTGCGACGCCGGCAAACACCGCGACGACAACGATCGCCAGGAACTCGTTTGCGCCAGACAGTGCCGCCGCGATCGCGTCGACACCCCCTTCCGCGGCCGCGAGGCGGTCGCCGTCTTTTCGAAAGGCCTGCTCAGCCTCGGACGTCCGACCGTACGCGGCGAAGAGGAGGGCATGACGAGCGCGATCAAGGGTCGCCTCCAGGCGATTATTTCGAACGATTGCAGCATCTTCCGCGCGCCGTCGCACGACCCGCCGAAAGAGGGCCACGACGCCAACAAGCATCGCGACCGGCAGCATCGCAAGTGGCACCGCCCGCGGAAAAAAAGCACCGCCAACGAGCAAGAGCGGGATGAGCGCGGCGAGACGGCGCGGGAGAAGCAGGCGTGGGAGATAGGCCTCCGCAACGAGCAGGCGGGGCTCCTCAACGAGCATCGCCGCGAGCCGTTCCGCGCTGATTTCTCCGCGACGAAGCGCCTCAAGACCGCCACGAAACAGCCGGACCCGAAGCTCCGTCTCGGCAGCGACGGAGAACGTCCGCTCGCGACGAACCGCAAGCGCTGTTGCAAACAACTTGCATAATGCACCAACTCCCGCAAGAACGAGCGGAGGGAGCGGGTTTGGTGGGGGCGTCGACTCACCGCCGACGAAGGCACGCACAGCCGCCGCCGCCCCGCCCGCCAACATCGCATGACTGAGCCCAGCAACGAGTTGGGCGAGCAACGCGTTTTTCGCGAGCGGCGCAAGCGCAGGCCGTAGGTCGCTCACCACAGCGGCGCGTGCTACCACGAGCCGCGACGGTGTGGACGGCGAGCCGCGAGTCACACCGGTCCGCAAGCGTTGCGGAGTAGCGGCACGGCGACCGGAGTAAGCGCGCCGCGCGGTTGGGGTCGTCGTCGACAAAACCGGAATTAAAGCGAATCATTTCCGATACGGCGCGTCTGTACCGGATCGTCGCCTCCCCGCCCCTCGAAGAGAGGTACGGGGCTTGCTGGTAGAGTTCGGCCGGGCGACCGCCCTGGCACTTTTTGAGTCTCGACCTTCCGGCGCTGCCGCCGCCCTTCGGCGTCGAACGCGGCGCCACTTGCTCGCACCGGAATCTTTGGCGACGTGGGTCGATGCCCGCCGAGACCGTCATTCCTGCCCGAACTCTTACGCCTGTTCGTCTTACCGCTTCGAGCCGCTTGTGCACCTGATTTGTTGTCGATCGCCCCTTTCTTTGGCGCCGACGAACCGCCAGGCGCCCGGCCGCTTCCACGAAGTCGTGTCCGGCCGCGTGCCGGGAAAGGATGCGTCGTCATGCCCAAGGTTCCCTCCGCCGCTCGCCCCCTCTCGACGACGACTTCTTCCCGACGGAACTCCAGCGCGCCCCCCTCGGGGCCGGCGGCCAAGGTCGACCCGCTCCTCGATGGGGATGACGTCGAACCGCTTGAAGATCTTGGCGAAGACGCCATCAGCGACGTGAAAGCGGCGTTGGTGACGGACGATGATGAAAGCGCCCCGCTCGCGACGGCCGGTGAGGAGGAAGTCGAAGCGGAGGAACTCTACGCGGAGGACGAAGACGCCCCGCCGGCGAAAGCCAAGAAGGTGGAGGACGGCGCCGAAGGCACGATGCTCTCCCGCTACTTCCGCGAAATGGCTGCCCATTCGGTGATGGGGCCTGACGATGAGCTCCGCACGGCGACCGAGGTCGAAGTTCGCGAAGTCGCCCACTGGGCGACGCTCCTCTCGTACGCTCCGGCCGCCCCCTACGTCCTCGACGTGATCGCGCGCGGCCTCGCCACCCAACCCGACGAAGTCGTCCCTGAGCTCGACGAACTACGCAGCCTCCTTGGCAAGAAGACCGCGAAGGCGAAGACACGTTGGGTCCAGCTCTCGGAAGCGCTCGGCCGTCGGATCCGCCTCCTCGACACCGATCGGCTCTGGACGCTGGAAATCGAGCGCTTGGTCCGCGGCGAGCGCTTGGACGCACCGACCCCGACCGACGACGTTGCCGAAGAAGAGGACGAAAAACAGGAACTTCCGAGCGCCCTTGAGAGTGGCGTTCGCCTCTCGGATGAGCCGCCAAGCTTCGACGATGAGGATCCCGCCTACA
>JAAFHJ010000231.1 GCA_013298325.1 Myxococcales bacterium
GAAGCGCACTGCTCGCGGACGATGGCGAATATGGGGACGAGCGCTGCGCAAAGCTCGGCAGCGATTTCCGAGTTTTTTCCAGAATCTGGCTCCCCATAGACGAGGAGTGGCAAGCGCTTCAGCCAGCGGCCAAGGCGGACTTTCGCCTCCGACAAGGCGTCATGGTCGCGGAGTAGAAATTCAAGAAATGGGATTTGTTCGGTGGTCATGATCTAGATCACATCGTCGCGGAGATCGTCGACGAAGGGGCCGACGTCACGGGCGGGGATTCCGGCCTCCTGGGCGAGGCGTTCTGCGCGCGAGCGGTCGCCGGCGGCGAGCGCTTCGAGGAGCGCTTCCGCGTGCAAGATCGGGAGCGCCCAGGCGCCCGCGCGTGCATAGCCGATCGCTTCCCAAAGGGGCGGCGGACACCGATTCGGTCCGTCGACCTCTGCGACCGCTCGGGCGTCGCCACGGCCTGCCTTCGGGAACGGCACGCCGACGAAGGTCTCCCAGAGTGCCGCGCGCCACTCGGCGAGACGCGGATCGGTTTCGGCGATCGACCACCAACGCAGCCCCTTCCGAACGCCAGCCATTTCTGCGGCAAGACCGCGCGACCGCGCGAAGCCGAGCCCCTGACGCAGGGCAAAACGGGCGCCCCGCACCGCGGCGTCGTCGGTCGGAAGATCCATGCATGATACACCCAATGCCTGAACGAGCGACACGGCGACGGCCCCCTCAAGAAGGCCTTCGCTCCGACGGAGATCGTCGGGGCCGAGCGCATTCTCGATGGGGCGGACGCGCGGCGTGACGAGCGTTTTTCCTGGGCGGAGGCGACCGAGCGGCTCGCCAGCGATGGTGAAATCCCACAGGAGCGGTGCCGAAGCGCGCGCGGGAATGGGCATTCCTGCATCGAGGCGTGCGGCGAGACGCTCGGCGAGCGGGGGCAGCGCGGCGACAGCGGGCGGCTCCGGCGTCATGGCCCCACGCAACTTTGCGAGCGCCGCGAAGGGGTGGGTAGGCGCCACGCGAGCGAGGAGGTCCTCGCCGGTTCCACGCGGCCGCCGGGGGGCAGGAGCGGCGTTGCCGGTGCGTACCGGGCGCTTCTTGGTTTCGTCGACGAAGCGCCGCACCAGCGCCTCGTGGAGGGCATCCGAGAGCCGGTCTTCGAGGGCGGTCGTATGGGCGCGCCAGCCGGCCGCGTCGGGGAGCCAGGAGGAGCCATCGGCACTTTCGTGGTTTGCCAAGTAGGTGAAAAGGCGGGTCTCTGCGATGCGTGCGGTGAGGTCGTCGACGGTCCCGCTCACATCGTTGAGTGGGGCGACGCGCGCAGAAATCCAGTCGTTCCGAACGACGCCGTGGTGGGCGCGGAGTTCGGTGAAAAGCTCGGCGAGAAACTGCACATGGTTCTCGAAGAGGAGCTTCCGAAAATCGGGGATTTTACACACATCCCACAGGAGCTTCAGCGCGTCGCCGCGAAGACGCGCGTAGGAGCCATCGCTGGCGACGAGCTTTTCCAGGGCGGCGAGGTCGTCGGCGAGGGGGGCCGGGCGAAAGCGCTGGATCCGCGGCGGGACGCGAAGCGACTCCATCAATGCAAACGTCGACGAAAAATCAAGATCGCTATTTCGCCAATACAAACGACGAATCTGCGGAAATCGGTGGAGCTCTACGGCGGCGATGGTGTCCGCCGAGAGGGCCGCAGGATTCAGAGTGCCGAAGGTACCGTCTTGGTGATGACGCCCTGCACGCCCAGCAATTTGTGCAACCTCCGTATCCTCAAGCCCTCGCACCTCTCGGCCATCGAACTTGCGTGTGCTCGCGAAGGCGACGTGGCGGACATCAAGATTGAGGCCCATCCCGATCGCGTCGGTCGCGACCAAATAGTCAACATCCCCGTTTTGAAAGAGCGCCACTTGCGCGTTTCGTGTGCGCGGCGAGAGCGCCCCCGCGACGATGGCGGCCCCTCCGCGGCGGGCACGAACCCGCTCCGCGAGCGCGTAGACCTCCGGCAACGAGAAGGCGACGATGGCGCTCCGCGCGGGGACTTTGGGAAGGTTCTCCCCACCGGCAAAGGAGAGCTTCGAAAGCCTGGGATACGTTGCAATTTGCGCGGTCGGGACGATCTCCGCCAGGGCTCCGCGCATCGCATCGGACCCCAGAAACCAGGTCTCCTGGGTGCCGCGCGCATCGAGGAGTCGCTCGGTGAAGAGGTGGCCGCGCTGGTCGTTGCCGGCGAGCTGAATCTCGTCGACGGCGAGGAATTCGACGGCGCGCGAGACCGGCATCGCCTCGACGGTGGCAACAAAGTAACGGGCGCCTCGCGGGACGATTTTCTCTTCGCCGGTCACGAGAGCGACCGCCTCATCCCCAACCTGCTTTCGAACGCGGTCGTAGACCTCGCGCGCGAGCAGACGGAGCGGAAACCCAATCATTCCCGTCTCATGCTCGAGCATCCGGGCGATGGCGCGGTGGGTCTTCCCCGTGTTCGTCGGCCCGAGGATCGCATGGATCCCCCCCGCGGTCGGCGTCGCGCTCACGGGGGACTAGCTACCAGGTTTTGCGCTCAACGAATGGCGAACGGGTCGCGGTCGGAGGCACTCACGATGACGGCGACCGGAATTCGACGGGCGAGCTCCGCCGCAAGCCACGGGAGCGCGAGCCGCTCGCCATTCGAGTGGAGGGTGGCGACAACGGTGACCCCCGCGCGCGCCGCCCGTAGCGCGTCGTGGTGGGACAATTCGCCGGTGAGATAGAGTTCGGCGTCGCTCGCAAGGACGTCGTCAAGCAGCCCACCACCCGCCCCGGCACAGACGGCCGCACGCGTCACCATGCGTGCATCTTGCATCGAGTGGGTCGAAGCGACGAGCAGGCGATCGAGACCGGTCGCCCCCTTCACCGCTGCGATGACCGACGCGACCGACCGCGGCTCGCCGTCGCCGACCCGACCGACGCCGAGCGCCGGCGACCCCGGTACCGTCACGCGAAGGGGGCCGGCCGCCGGGATTCCTGCGAGCGCAGCAAGGTGGTCGTTCGTTCCCCCAAAGGCGACGTCAAGCGCAGTGTGCGGCGAGTAGACGGCAACCCCGGCGCGAACGGCTTCGAAGGCGAGTTCGCCGGGACCGAGCCGTTTGAGTCCCTTAAAAATCGGCGGGTGATAGGCGACGACCGCCGTCACCCCCTCGGCGACCGCTTCGGCAAGAACCTCCATCGAAAGATCAATCGTTACAAGAATCTTTGCGAGGGGGGCCGCGGGGTTGCCGACGAGGAGGCCGGTGTTGTCCCAGGGCTCCGCCCAGCGAACCGGCGCGAAGGATTCAAAAGCTGCAACGAGATCGGCGACGGTCGTCATTGCTGCGTTTCTAACGAAGGATCACTCCCCCCTTCAAACGAAAAACCCCCGCCTCGGAAGGCAGGGGTCTCTCGGGGGTCGAAACGACTCAGGTCAAGAGGCCGAGGACGTCTTCGCCGGTGCCGGTCGGAAGAGGCCACTTCTTCGCGAAGTCGAGCTTGTCGACTTCGAGAATTCGGCGCATCTCCCGGTGGAGGTGGCTCGCGCGAATGCGGAGGCCGTTCGTGTCTTTGTCGTCGAGGACGGCGCGGACGTCGGTCTTCGAGACGCGCTTCGGCTTGTGGCCGGCGTCGCTGGCGCCGATGCACGCGGGGGCGATCCCGGGACCCGAGAGAAGCGCCGAGGTGACGTTCCAGTGGTCCTTGCCGCGGTTCATGTTGTAGCGCGGCGTGCGGCCGAAGTCGGAGGTAACGAGGACATAGAGCTTGTCCCCGATGCCGAGTTCCTTCGCGCGCTGCATGACGTAGCGGAGCGTGAGCACAAAGTTGGATTGTGCACGCATCTGGTTGACGTCGTGGTTGTCGTGGGTGTCGAAGCCGCCCATCGCATAGGTCGCGCTGACACTGATCCCCGCGGCAAAGCAGCGGAGAATGCTCTCAACGGGGCGCGCCAAGTTGACGAAACGATTGCCGTTGTTGAGGTAATCGAGGGATGCCTGCTCCTGAAACGGGAGCATGCCCTTCATCTGGTCGAAGGTGAGGTCCGGGTCCTTGAGGACGTCGGCGAGGAGCGAGAGCCCCGAGCCTCCGAGCTGGGCCTCACGGAGCGCCTCGAGGGTGCGCTTCGTGCGCGGGAGGTTTTCCGTCGCCTGGAGGGCCGCGATGCGCTTGGTGCGCGCCGCGAGGATCTCCTGGGTCGCAAGGTCGGGGAGGAACTTCGATTCCGCGTTGTTCGAGTCGGGCCGATTCGGGAACGCGATGTTCCGGATGCGGTCCCGGTCGAAGCGGGAGAGGGCGACGACGTCGCCGGTGAAGTTGTAGGCGCCGCCAGCGAGGAACGCCATCGGCACATCCTGCTGGAGGGCGACCTTGCCAGCCGCCATCGCCGCGAACGCAGGAAGTTCGGTGCTGTTGTGGCCACAGCCGAACGCCATGACGCCAGTTTCGTGATTGTTCGTCTGCGTATCGACGCCATTGAAGACGCGGAAAGACTTCCCCTGATTCTGGAAGAAGTGCTTCGGGCTTTCGACTTTGACGCCATCCGAAAGAAGGGCGTATTCGCCGTTCTTCGATTCGGTCGGAACCGGGACACCGTTAACGAGCTCGACCTTCGTCACCGCGTCGGTGTCGAGGAGGTTCTCGGTGGCTACTTTCCCGTCGCAGAAGAGCGTCGGATCCCAGCCGCCACTGGCATGGAGGTGGAGGAAGTAGGGGCCCGCAAACCGCGCCGCATCTGCGTGCGCCTGCGAAGAAGTACCCCAGGGGAGGAGGAGCGAAAGGCCGGCCAAGCCGCCGATTTTCAGAATGTCACGACGTTGCATGCTCGTGGTCTCCAATCGTCTGGGGGTTCATTCGTGGAGGAAACGGTAGTCGGAGACGAGGTAGGCGATAACTGCCTGCCACGACCGAATCGTGAAGAGCTTGTCCTGCGTGATTTGAACGTCCTTCGGGAGTTCTTCAAATCCGTCGCCGGCCGCCTTCACGGTGCCCCAGTCGGTCACACCGCGACACGAGTAATCGGTAAAGTTAAAATCTCCGCCCTTGGCGGCCATGGCGATCGAGTTGGCCTCGATCCCCTTCCAAACGTTCGCGAAGAGCTGGTAGGTCCGCGTCGCTTCGTCCGAATT
Source organism: Myxococcales bacterium (assembly GCA_013298325.1). Classification (GTDB taxonomy): domain Bacteria; phylum Myxococcota_A; class Polyangia; order Polyangiales; family Polyangiaceae; genus JAAFHJ01. The sequence continues at coordinate 5,118 of JAAFHJ010000231.1, forward strand.
CGGCTCGATACGCTCGCCGAGCAATCGCCAATAGAGATGGACGATGTTCTGGCGAATCTTGGTCTCGTTTTCCGGAATCGCGACGAGGGGGATCGACGCGTCGGTCCGCGGCGAAAACGGCACGATGTTGGGGTCGACGAACTTGAAGAGGTTGCGGGTCGCAGCCGGCTTCGTGAAGTCGTAGGCGGTCACACGGCACGCCATGACGTTCCCAATGAACGACGCTGCGGCGAGCATGCCCGGGCTCAGGACGTCGATGCGCTTGGTGGTGTTGTTCGAGTCGATGCCGCCGTAGAGCAGGCGCCATTCCTCCTCAAGCCACTGACGCTTGAACCCCTGAAGCTTGTAGAATGCACCGTTCCGAACGTCGCCGGCGTGAACGCCGAGCGTCGCTTGGTACTTGAGCGCAAGAAGCTCGGGGGTAAGAAGGCGGCTACCCATCGACGCGTAGAGTTCCGGCTTGTCCGCCGGGCCATTTTTTGCGCGGAAGTACGGGCTCTTGAGAATGGCCAAGACTACGCGACGCACGTCCTTGTTGGACGCCTGGAAGTCCTGCGCAACTGCAAGGAACCAATCATTCTGCGCTTCGAACGCCTTCACCTTGTCGGCGTAGCGCGGGTTCGCCTTGTCGGTCGGGTACTCGAGCGGCGCGTCGCCAGTGATGCCCTGGTACATGACGTACGCAACGGCGAGGCCGAAGCGGGAGTCATCGCCAATGCGCTTGCCGAGCCAAGAAAGCGCGCGGGTGTACTCGGTGGACGGCATGTCGACGCCGTTGAAGCCCGGCGGCTTCATATCGTCGTGCCATTTGCCTTCCTTGTCGAAGGTCACCATCTGATTCGTCTCAGAGAAGCCACGGAACGCGCCCGCGATCGGGTCGTTCACATTGTGACAAACCGAGCACTGGGAGTCGTTCAATGGCGCATTCTGCACCGAAGCGAGTGACGACGGGTCGACCGGACGCTGCGCGAACTTGAAGATGTCGGTCGCGAGGAACGTCTTCAGCACGATGCGGCCGCGCTTTCGCGAGCGATTCGTAGCGGTGGTTTCCCAACGATTGAGGAACGACGGCGTCGAGAGGACGCCCGCGAGCGGAACGACATGCTCGGTGCCGCTGCGAACCTGCTTCAGTCCTTCGGCTTTTTGCCAATAGAAGAGGTTCTCGGCAGCCATCGGGCGGTCGGCGCCGAGCCCATAAAGACGCGCGAGGAACGGGTTGACGACCGTGTAGTTTCCGGCGACGACATCGCTGAACGGAAGGCGGTTACGCGTCACGAACTCGATGAGCCGGAGCGGTTCCTGGCGGAGCGAGTAGTTCGCGAAGGTGCGATTGTCCGGCGTGTATTCCGGATTCTTGTCGTTCGCAAAAACGTCAGCTCCGGGGTAGCTCCCAGACATCGTGCTAACGTCGATCCCCTTCTCCGTGAGGAGGACATCGTTCCAGATGTCGCGGAGGCGCTTGTAGAAGACCTCCTCGTCGGTGAGCTTCAGGAGCGCCGCGTCGAGGCTCGCTTCGTCGACCACGGCCGCGTACTCGGCATCGGTCGGGATGCGGCCAGCGAGGTTCACAGCCGCCTTCCGGAAGAGCTCCTGGTTGTCGAGCTGCTGGAGGGTCAGCGGTGCTTCGTTCGGGCAGGTCTTGTCCTCGCCCGTGCGGAGCTGATTCACGAAGTCGGTAAGGATCCGATACTCGGCCGAACCGGACTGGAGGATCGCCCCACCACCGTGTTTTTCTTCACCGAGCGGCTTGCGCAAGAGAAGCGGCTTCCCGCCAACTTCCACCTTTGCGTACTCGCGCATCGACGCAATGTTCGCAGAGACGAAGTCGGGGAACGTCTCGCGCTGGATGATGAACTTTGCCCCTTGGTCGGCGGCGGCGCCTCCCGGCGTATGGCAGCCGGCGCAGTTCTGCGCGAGGACCTTGCCGTAGACCTCGGTGGTGAACGTTTCGCGGGTGGTTTGGCACTCGGCCGAGGAATCGTCGGTGCCGTAGCAACCTACGCTTGCACCGGCGGCCGCTGCAACGAGGGCAACGGCTCCAGCGATCGGAACCGCGCGGGATTTCCAACCGCGCGAATCTTTAGGGGTCAGCGACCTTTTCGTACGCGCCATTCTGCGTCTCCTGGCTTACGGACCGGGGGTGATCTCTTCCGAGGAAGGGAGGCCCTTGCGTGGTGGCACGGAACTCGCTCGCGCGAAGGGACCGGGCCGAACTCGAACCCGAAGCGAACTTCGGGGCAAAAAATGGGGAAAGAGGCGGGGGCGGTCCGAGGCCGGGGGGTCTCGGTCGGCGATGGCGGGCACGCCCACATCGCACTTCATTCCGCGGTTCCTCTTTCAAAGGTACGTAGTTGCGCTTGAGCGCTCCGAGGTAGGTAGTTGCGCTTGAGCGCTC
>JAAFHJ010000232.1 GCA_013298325.1 Myxococcales bacterium
TGCCGCACTGCGGCCGTCCCCCCACACCTCGGCCTTTAGGTCGCCTTCGGCGGAGTCGGTGGTCGCTTCGAACTCGATACGCGCATTGATCGGGATCGGGCGCGTCATCCAGACGCCGTGGTTGCGCGCCGCTTTTCCGCAGAGCTTCCCGTTCTCGATGCGCCACGCGTTCGTCTTGACCGGGTTCCAGTCGGGGCCGAGGGGATTGAAGAACGGGTCGGCGATGGGGCGTGCGCTCGCCGACGGAGCGGGGATCGCGAGCGGCAAACCGAGACCACCGTCTTTGGCGGAAGTGCCTGCATCTTGCTGCGGTTTTCCGCCGTCGGCCCCGGGGCCAGTCACGAGCGGGTTGGCGGCGAGCGCGGGGGCCGCTGCGGACAAATCCTGAATAAGATTCGGGCGTTCAAAGTTGTCTTCCCAGATGGTCTTCAGCACATTGGGTGCTTGCGGCACCGCCGGTACGACCGACGTCGGGTCGCCAGCGCCCGCATCGTAGGGGGGCGCGCTCCCCGGCGGGACGCAGGCAGCAAGGGCGACCAACGCCCAGGGGGAGAGACGCGACGCTTGAGAACGCATGGTTCGCCCTTATCACGCGTGCGGCGGCTGGGTAATGTCCGGCCATGGGTCGTGGCGGAGCGGTGGCAGTCGGAGCGCTCGCAGTGGCGGCCGGCGTCGGTGCCGTCATCCCCTATTCCGCGAATACTTCAGTGCAATTCGCCCGCCCTGCCGTCGCGCCGAGCGAAGGTTACCTGGGCGCCGGCGGCTGCCGCCCCTGCCACGAGAGCGCCTACCGGAGCTGGCACGCGAGCTTCCACCGCACGATGACGGCACGCCCGTCGGCGGAGGCTCTCCTCCCCTGGCGCGACGTCGCAAACGGACGGGGCACGCTCCGCCTCGACGACTCCTCCTCCGTTGATTTTGATGGATCGGCGCTTCGCGCGCGCGAAAAAGGGGGCCGCGAAGAGCTCGTCCCCTTCGTGACCGGCAAGCATCGTTACCAGGTCTATTGGCTCCCCGTCCGTGACGGCCAGGGGCGCACAACCGGCCAATTTACCCCATTTTCTTGGGTCTTTCTCGCCGAGGAGAGACGATTCATTCCACGCACTTCAGCATTTGTTGCAGACCCAGCACTCCCGGAGACCCACGTCTACTGGAGCTCCAACTGTATTCAATGCCACACGACCGATTTTGCCCCAAAAGAGGTGGAAGGGCGCTTTGACCCAGAAGTCGCCGACCTCGGCATCGCCTGCGAAAGCTGCCACGGTCCGAGCGCCGCCCACGCGGCCCGCTACCGATCCCCGCTTGCGCGCTTTGCGAGTTCCCGGTTCTTCGGCGCGGAGGGGAAACCGGCCGACGAAATTCCGCTGCATCCTGCACATATGGCTCCGGCAAAGAGCGCAGCGATCTGCGGCCGCTGCCATGCGCTTACGCTTCCCAAGGACGAAAATGCCTGGTTTTCTGAGGGTTACCGTGGGCGGGAGGTCGCCGGAGATCCCGTCGAGCGCGCGCGGATTCTCCTCGGTCCGTCGACCACGGAAGCTCACGCAAACGTCGGCACGGAGAACTTCTTCGACGGCGCGGGGCGCCTCCGCGTGACCGGCCGCGAGTACCAAGCGCTCGCTGCGTCCCCCTGCTTTTCGCCGCGCGGTCATGGCGCCGACGACCGCCGCGGGATCACCTGCACCGATTGTCATTCCATGCACGATCCGGTGAGCGCCGATCAGCAGCTCAAAGCACACAAAGACGGCGATGCTGCCTGCACACAATGCCATTCAAACGAGGCAACGAGCGCCCCCCATCGCCTTCATGGAACGGCGAACAGCGCAATTTCCTGCGTCGATTGCCACATGCCGAAACGCGTATACGGCCTCCTCGGTGTGCGGCGAAGCCACCAGATTGAACCGCGCCCCGATCAGAGCCTCGGGGGCACGCCGAGCGCCTGCCAACTCTGCCACCTGACCGGAGGCCCGGTGCCGGCACGGGCGCACGCGCTCGCCGAAGGGGACGCCGCCGATCGTGTGCTCCTCGCCGGCCTCCTCGGGACCGACGCCGTCGCGCGGGCAAGTCACAACCAGCTAGAATTGCAAAAAGATCTCTTTCAGGGACTCGCCAACGATCCCTACCCGGCCGTCCGTTTGGTGACGGCGCGCAGCCTCGCTCGCCGGCCCGATCTCGGACTCCCCCCCCTCGATCCCCTCCCCGCCCCTCCCCACGACGACCGCCGACGAAACCCGGCGCCGGTCACCCTCTCCGAGTAACCGGCTGATGACGATGGAAGCTGCCGCCCAAGAAGCTGCGCGTGTGTCTGCGGAAAACGGGCGCGTTCGAAAACATGCACTCTACAGCCTTGCCGGGTTCATCGCGCTCGGCTTGGCCTTGGAATTTGCGCTCGGGTTTCGCGTCCGCTTCGTCGTCGATGGTTCCCAAGAGACGACGCGGACGTTCCTCCGGCTCGCCCATGCCCACGGGACGCTCCTCGCCATCGTACGCCTCGTATCTCTTGGGAACCAAAGACCAAATCGGCTTGTGACGGCGGCGATGTACCTCGTCCCTGCGGGGTTTTTCCTCGGTGCGTTGGGGGCACGCGAAGGCGACCCGAGCCCCCTCATCGCGCTCGTTCCGGTCGGCGCGGTGCTCCTCCTCGTGGGGCTGGTGCAGACGGCGCGACACGCCGAATAGGTTCCGCGAACGAGCACTCAGTCGCAGTGGAGGACTTCCCCCTTGGCGATGTAGCCGCTGGCTTTTGTGAAGACGACGTAGGTCACAAGGAGGTCGTTGCCGGTGAGCGGAGCGAGGCGCGCCTCCGGGACCGACTCGTCGGCGTCGCCGATCGGCATCGTCCCCTTGACGGTCGGAAGCTCCTTCGCGTCGGTGGCGAGCGAAAGAACGTGAAGATTCGTGCGTTTGTCGTTGTTGACGATCTCGGTACCGGCGAGGATCAGGTGACCGCCATCGTCGACGAAGCCGCTGATGAGGCCGTGTTCGTTGGCGACCGGCAACGGAAGGGTCTCCCCCTTTCCGGGCTTCGCGTAGTCGGGTTTCCCCTGCTTTTTTGCGTCGTAGCCGGCGCGCGCAAGGAAGACGTCGTTCTTTCCGGTAAGCGTCGTCACGAGGAGCGATTCCTCGGCGAGCGGGATTGCCGACGGGGGATTCGTCGGGAAACCGAGCCAGAGGGAATCGTCACGGAGCTTGGCGCCTTGCTCGTATTGAGCCCAGACGACATTTCCATTGAAGCGCGCCGTCACCGCCTCGCGGCCGGTCGCTCCGTTCTCGGCGAACCCAAGCAGGGTGTACGCGTAGCGCTCCGACGGTTTCTCTTTTGCTTTCAGAGCGGTGGTGCGCGTCGCGACGACGTCGGTCCCGAGGTGAAGCGTCGCGACTGCCGAGAGTGCTTCGCCGTCGCCGGGGGCCGTTCCGAGGGTACTCACAAGCGCCTTCAATTCCCCTTTTCGAAGAACTGAGCGACATTCAACCGTCATTTCGTCGTCGCCGAGGGTCAACTCTTTCTTGCCGGTTGCGTCGACGAGGAGCGTCCCCACGCTCGGACCGCAGATCACGCGACGCATTTTTTCCGCGTCGATTTCTGAGAAGTCGACGGCGGCGGTCGCCGTTGCGCCTTCGGCGCGGATCGGGACAACACGGGCGATCGAGCGCTTCGTCCCTGCCGCCGGCGCTTCCGAGAGGATGTCCCCGGCAGCCACGGTCAGCGGTTCGAGGGCGCCGCTCGCAGCGACGCGGACGACCGACGGGGCGCCGGCCCCTTTGGCAAAACCGACAAGGACGGCATCGCCAGCGCGGGTGAGCGAAAGTCCCGCGTCGGCACGAATTCCGCGGTCGATCACGAAGGGGGCGACCTTGACGGTGCAGGCGGCCGCCGTCGGCGTTGCTGGAGCCGAGGGCGTGGAAGGAGGCCCAGGTCTCGGCGCCGACGGGGCGGCTACGACTGACGGAGACGCGGTCGGCGCGATCGTCTCGGGAACCGGCGTTTTCTTGCAAGCCGCGGCGAGCGGGAGGAGGGCGAGCAGGGCGGCCCGGGAAGAAGCGTTCATCGCCCCCAGAGGTACCGCAAGCGCCGCCGACGAACGACGCCATTCGCGGCGGGCTAGAATGCGGTCAGCGGCGGCGCGCGCGATGTTTCTGTATTTGCCGCAGTTCTCGTCCGCTGAAAGGGCCGGGCTTGCGGCGCACCCGGGGTTCGGCTATCCCGCGCCTCGCCCTCCATGCCACATCAGCCGCGTTTTGCCGCGTTTCGCCGCGTTTCCGAGTTCTTTGGGTGCTGGGTAGCCCTGGAGGAGTGCGTCTACGAAGAGCAGAGTTCCACGCCCGTGGATGGCGAGGTCGTCGATCACGACTTTGATCTTGCCAGTCTTTGCAAGCGTTTGAAGGCGCGCGGCGTCTCCCAGTCGGCCGTCGTCCGGGTCTGCGACGCCCGTCGGACCGGCTAGACAAAAAAACGGCGGGGTCGCTCGCAACGACCCCGCCGCCACCCTGTTTGCTTCGCTCGCATGCACCGGTTTCCCGGTGCATCACCCTGTCACGCACTTGCCCTGGAGGAGACGCTACTGGCGGAGGCGCTTCGGTTGCCCGCGGTGCCTCGTCGGGGATGCAACGGCGGAGCGGGCAAAACCTTTCCCACGACGGTTCTTTTTTTTCGAAGTCGCCACGAGTCCCCGTAGTCCTTGCTCGAATGCTCCCCGCAAATCTGCGCGCCCTTCAGAACGTTCGCGTCGCCATTGATGAGGGAACACGACTAAATACTTCTGACATTCAGGAGTTTAGCGAATTTCGGCGCCGCATCATGACGATGAAGGCTGACGTAGATCTCGCCGCCGACCACCGTCGACTCGCGACGTTCGTCGAAAGATGCCCGCTCGTCGTTCGGGTGCGTGCCGGAGGGGTCCTCGCGGGGACGTTCGCCGTCCGCTGGCTCGACCTCCCAGGGGATGTCCGCCTTCTTCTGCCCGAGTATTTCTTCTTTGACGGTGCCCTCCGCGGGACGCCTGCGCTCCCGTGGGCCGTTCTACGAAGTCTCGTACAACATCGCGCTATCTTTCAAAAAAAGACGGTCTACCTCGGCGGAATTGGCTACCCAACCGGCGTTCTCGCCGCGGAGACCTTCTTCGGTCGCGCGCATTTCCTCGGGGACGATGCCCACCACGACGCGCTCCTGGAGCAGGTGATCGCCGAAATGGGACCCACCTATCTGCGCGACGCTGGCCACTCCCGAATGCCGACGATCCCGCCCCGCCCAAGCGCGCGCTGGTTTGCCCGCATGGAAGCCCGCCCCACCTACCGCCGTTACGTGGAGCGCTGCCCCGCCTGGCTCGACGGCTTCGCGCTCCCCGTCGTTCTGCGCGTCGCCGGTTCCGAGGTCGGCCGTGCCGTCGCCAAGACGCTTACCCGGAGTCTGCGAAAGCGCTGGGAACGTACAAATACGTCTAATATTACGAGCTGATGGCGCGTTCGAGGAGCGCGCTTACTAGGCGGATGGATGCCTCGAGTTGGACGGGATCGACGCGATCCGCGGTGTCGTTTGGGTGGTGATAATTGCGCGGCGTGTGGCAACTCGTATCGATGCAGGTGAGGGCGACGGCCCGGTAGCCGGCGACGAGGAACGGGAGCGCGTCGGTCGCGCCGGCGGGGATCACATAGGCGGGCGGCACCGGGAGATCGGCGGCGCGCGCCGCTCCATCGACGAGCGCGGAGAGCTCGGCGGGGATCGCCCGGCGGAAAAGTTCCCCCTCTTCGAGCTGAAAGAGGGTCCCGTTGGAGAGGGTGTCGAGGATGAAAATATCCGTTTCTTCAGGCTTCCAGCGCGATTTCATCGCACGCGCCAGGTGGAGGGCGCCACCGGTGCCCGCCTCTTCGCAGCCGGTAAATGCAAAGACCACCTCGACGCCCGACACGCGCGCCTTCTCGGCCCACATTTCCGCAAGCGTGAGCTGAGTTGCGCAGCCAGAGAGGTTGTCGGCAGCGCCGGGGACCGGTTGATTGCGAAGGACGATCTCCGCATTGAAAAATGCAACAATCGCCGAAGGGATCGCCAGAAGGACGAGCGGCCACAGCGCCATCGGTCCACGGGCGTGCGTCATCAGGTAGGCGGCGCCCCCAAGGAGCGTCACAAAGGGGAGAAGGAGCTGCTTCTGAAGGAAAGGAAGGAACTTGGGGGGAGGAGCGCCGACGATTTTGATGACCTCCGGTCGAAAGAGGATGCCGGTGAATGCCGAGTCGACGTGGGCGACGAAGACGATGCGACGTGTGGGAACGCCGTTCGCAATCTGCATCGTTGCGACGAGATTCCGCGAATCAATCTGGGGCCAGATCAAACGAAGCAAATGCTGCCGGCGCTCCGCCTCAGAGAAGAAGCTCAATGCGAGAAGCAACAGCACCGTCGCCGCCGTTCGCGGGACGGCAGGACCCGCGGCGAGGGCGATGACCGCCAAGCCGAAGTGGAGGGCGAGGCTCCCGTAGATGTGTCGCGGGAAGCGAAACGCAAGAAATTCGGTCGTATAGCCGAAGCTCTTCATCCGCTCGGCGATCGCATCGTGGACCTTCCGCTCGTCCTCGGTGCCGGTGAGGCGCGTCGGCGCGAGGGAGGCGAGCCACTGGAGATTCTCAACAACGTTCCGCATGGGGCCGACACTGCCCCCCAGCGGCGGGCGCTACGAGGCCCATTCCCGACAGAGTTCGGCACAAAGGCGCCACCGGCGGCTCTCCGGCGCGACGCATGGTAGCCGACGCTCATGCCGCTCTTTTCCCGCTTTGATGGCGACCTGGTCACCAACGTCCCGCCGACGCGGGCGATCATGCCCTATTTGATGCCGAGCCGGGCAAGTGCCGTCGTCTATTTCGAGCAAAACCTGGATGTGACCAAAGCCTACGAATGGCTCGATGCTCAGGCAGAGGACGCGGGAGCCTCAGGTAAAAAGGCGACGTTCTTCCATCTGTTTACGTACGCTCTTGTTCAGACGCTCTCGGAACATCCTCGCCTCAATCGCTTCACGATGGGGCACCATCTCTACCAGCGGAAGAAGATCGAAATCGCCTTCTCGGCCAAGAAGGCGATGAACAACGACGCACCTATTGTTGTCGTAAAACGTGACTTTACCGGTGTTTCCACCTTCAAGGAACACAGCGAGCGCCTCGCAGGCGGCGTCGCCGAGGGGCGCTCAAAAGAGCGCTCTTCCACCGACAAAGAGCTCGACCTCTTTCTCGCATTCCCCGGTTTTCTGTTGGCCTTCTTGATCACCTTTGCCCAGTGGCTCGATCGCCGGAATCTTCTCCCGAAGGCGCTCATCGGCGGCGACCCGATGTATGCAAGCATCTTCGTCGCAAACCTGGGATCGGTCGGCCTCGAAGCGGCCTATCATCATCTCTTTGAATGGGGAAATTGCCCCATTTTTGCAGCGATCGGCCGCGTCCGCGAGGAGGTCACCCCCCAGGGCACCCGCAAGG
>JAAFHJ010000233.1 GCA_013298325.1 Myxococcales bacterium
GCAGTACATTTGTGAATTCGAGGAGCCGGGCTACGTGCATGATGCACGCGGCTCAAGGTACGGCAGAACATCGATCTGTAACCAAGGCTCCCGGGCCAAAGTGTAATCAGAGGACCGGTCCTTCAGGGGTGCCCCACCGACGGAAATCGCTTCACGCGCGGTGAAAGTGGCTTCACGCGCGGTGAAAGTGCCTTCCCGCGCGCTGCGGGAGCTTCACGCGGCGGAAATAGGGGCAATTCGGGCCGAAGGAAGGCCTTCGCAGCGCGCGTGAAACGTATTTCCTCGAAAATGGAGGCTTCGCGGCGGCGCGGGAAGGCACTTTCACGGCAAACGAAGCCAAAACGGCGCGCGTGAAGCGGAAAACGGGCGTTTTGCCGCGAATTCCAGATTCTCGCCGACCCTCGCCAAATGGCGGATGGTCGTCACGCGCCATTCGCGTAGTTTTGCCGGCGATGCACCCCGCCACGCGCCGCTGGTCCCTCCGTTTCTCCGCCCTCGCGATTCTTTCGGTCGCCGCCTGTTCGGCCCCCGCCGAAGAGTCGACAGAGAACGGCGCCGACGACCTCTCCCTCTCGAACCTGGTGAAGCTCGCCCGCGGCACCATCGACCGGACCGTCGTCGACCCGGCAAACCCGTGGGCCCAGAAGAAGCTCGCCATCGGCGAAGAGAACCGCCTCCCGAACGAAGCGGCCGAGTTTGCGACCTTCGCCAAGCTCGTCAACCGTATCCAGGCGAATTCCCAGGCAGAACTGAAGGCGAAAGCCCCCTTCCGCGCCTTCCACGCCAAGCCCCACGCCTGCGTCCGCGGTACGGCCACCCTCGACAACCGCGCCCTCCCGGCCTCGGCGCGCGTCGGCCTCTTCGCGACGAACGCCTCCTACCCGACCTGGGCCCGCTTCTCCGGGGGCGTCAGCACGCCGCAGCCGGACAAGAAGCTGGATATTCACGGACTTGCGCTCAAGTTCGTCGGCGTGCCCGGCGCCCGCATCCTCACGCAGCCTGGCGACGACACCGCCACCACCCAAGACTTCCTCTTCACCGACCAGAGCGTCGCCCCGGCCTCCGATGCCCGCCACATGATGGCGTTTGCGGAAGCGTCGCTCGGCGTCGCCGACAACAATTCAATCCTCGGAAAGTTCGAGAACCTCGCCGCCGTCGGCGCCTTTCTTACCCGCGACGAGAACGTGCGAATCGTCGATTTTCTCGTCAATCGCGCTTTGCCGAAGACCCGCTCGACGGGGAGCCTCCTTGGCGACACCTTCTACAGCGGCGCGCCGATGGCGCTCGGCCTCGAAGCGGGCGACGTGAACACGGCGAAAGCGAAGGGGGCCTTCAAACTCATCGCAAAGACGGGCGTTCTTCGGAATGGCGTCTGCTCGGCGATGCCGACGAGCCCGAATACGAAAGACGACGCCTTCCTCCACAACGACCTCGTGAAGCGCTTCGGCGCCGAGACGGTCTGCATCGATCTCTCCATTCAGATTCAGCAGGATCCGAACCGGGAAGTGCTGGAAGACGTCTCCGTCGAGTGGCGAAATGCGGCCATCTCCGTCGGGCGAATCACCTTTGAGTCGCGCAAGCTTGGTGAGGTCGCCGCCGACGCCGAGCAGGCGACCTGCGACGCGTTCTCCTTCTTCCCCTGGCACACGATCGCCGACCATCGCCCGCTTGGGAACGCCATGCGCGCCCGCCGCGTCGCCATGCCTTCGAGCGCTGGCTACCGGGACGCGACGACGCCGGAACCGACCGCCACCGCGCCGACGGGCGGCCGCTGAAAGGGGCCCCCCTGAACGGACCGATGACGGACCCGGACGCGTTGGCATCGAACTCCGCGCCGTCTCCCGCTTCGCGGACGGACGCGTTGGAGGCGCTGGCGGCGCTCAGTCTCGCCATCGATTTGGCGAATGGCGCCCCGGAAGGGACGGCGCTCCGGGGGACGCTCGTCGCCCTTGAACTCGCGGAAGACCTTGGATTGTCTCGCGAAGTCTCGGGGGCGACCGCCTTTGCCGCCCTCTTCCGCTACCTCGGCTGCACCTCCTACGCCTTCGAAGAGGCCCGCGCCCTCGGCGACGAGCACGAAGCGGCCCGGATCCTCGCCCCCCTCGACAAGGCGGACGCCGTCGGGATCGCGCGGGCGATCGCCACGTCGCTAGGCGCCAAAGATCCCTGGCAGGCCCGCGTAGCGCGTGGAATTTCGCTGGCGGTCCATGGCGAGGCCTTCCGCAGCGGCTACGAGGCGAGCCATTGCGAGGCGGCGGTGCTGCTTGCGGAGCGTCTCGGGGCGTCGCCCGCGGTCTGCGAGGCGCTCGCGGCGCTCCACGAGCGCTGGGACGGGACCGGCGGGCCGGGCAAGCTCCGCGGCGAAGCGCTGCCGCTCGTCACGCGCATCGTCCAAGTTGCCCGAGAAGTAACTGTACTTACCGCGGTTTCCTCTGCTCCACCGGCCCGCGCTGACGTCCTTCGCCTGCTCGACGCGCGGGCGGGCGGGCAGCTCGATCCGGCGCTCGTCGCCCACGTCCGCGGCGACGGCGCGGCGCGGCTCGTGGCGGCGCTGACGGTGGAGCCCCTCTGGGAGACGCTCGTGCCGCGCCTTGCCGAGCTCGCCGGCGCGTGGCTGATGCCGCGTCCCGGGGAGATCGCGGAGGTGTTTGCCGACTTTGCCGACGCCAAATGTCCGATCTTCCTCGGGCATTCGCGGGCCGTCGCCGCCCTTGTCGCGCGCGCACGGCCCGAGGACGCCACGCTTCAGCGGGCCGCGCTCCTCCACGATCTCGGCCGCGTCGCGATCCCCAATCGCATTTGGATGACGCCGGGGCCGCTGGATCGCATCGCCCGAAGCCGCGTCGACCTCCACGCCGCCATCGGCGCGCGGCTCCTCGCCCACGAGGGGATCTCCGATCGGTCGGTCGCGCGGCGGATCGGCGCCCATCACGGCGGCGGCGGCGGCGCCGATGCGGGGATCGAGATCCTTCAAGTGGCTGATATTGCAGTCGCTCTTGGGGAGGCACGCCCCCAACGCCCGGCGTTTACCGACGCGGCCCGCATCGATTTCCTCCGGAGTGGCGCCCGTGACGGCACCCTCCCGGCCGCCGCCGTCGCGACGCTCGTTCCGCTGCTCGCCGGCGGATCGCGCCCGCCGCCCGCCATCCTGACCCCCCAGGAACGGACCGTCCTCGCCCTTGTCGCCCGGGGCCTCTCGAACAAAGAAGTGGCAAATTCACTGGGAATATCGGCGCGTACCGTGCAGTCGCACACGATCCATGCCTACGACAAACTCGGCATTCGCACCCGCGCCGGCGCCGCCTTGCGCGCGATGGAACTCGGCCTGCTCACACCGTGAACACGCCGTGAACGCGCCGAAGAACGCGAACTACTGCTGTTTTTTCCAGAGTTCGAGACGACCGTAGCGCCAGCGCTCCTCCACGACCTTCACGTAGTCGGCCGGTCGCCGCCCGCCGAACCCGTGATAGATCGCGACGTGGGTTCCCGGTGCCGCTTGCTCCAAGAGCGCCTCCGTTGCAGCGACGTCTTCGAGGTAGCGATCGATGGAGAGCGGCACCGTTTCGTCGATGTGATCCTTGGGGCCGCGCACGTTCTCCTCAAAGGGATTGAAGAGATAAATCCCGTCAAACTCGCGGAGATCGACGCTCGAGAGATCCCCTTCCCGAAACTCGACCGACCGTAACTTGAGCGTTTGAGCTGCCTCGCGAGCGATCTGCACGAGGCGAGGGCGCTGCTCAATTCCTACATACGTTCCGCCGACTCCGGCGGCACCCACCAAGCAAAACTTTCCGACGCCGGCGCCAATATCGAGGATTTTTCTCCCGTCGGCCCCGCCAAGAAGTTCCGCGGCACGCATCGCGACTTCGATCGGCGTCCAGAACTTGGAAGAGATCGCGGCGACCTCCGACGGATAAAGCGCATCAAACTCGGCATCCCCGAGCGTCCCCGCCTGGAGCCGGTAGGTGAGCTCCCCCCGAACCGGAAACGGGGGACGATTCACGCGGTCCCCAACAATTGCAGTTTCTGCAAGGCGTCTAACGCGAGTTCGCGGTCGCTCTGGGCGACGACCGCCCCGCCGATCGTCTGCGTCGTCTCATGCCCCTTGCCAGCGAGGATCACGATGCCGCCGCCGTCGCCGGAACAGAGCAGAATCGCTTGAAAAATCGCCTCGCTGCGGTCCAGGCAGACCGTCGTTGCGCGAGCGTCTGAGCCCGTCCCGATCCCTGCGGCGATGGCGTCGACGATCGCTTGGGGGTCTTCGTCACGGGGGTTGTCGTTCGTGAGCACGATCCGGTCGGCGCCCCGCGCGGCCGCTCCGAGCGCCGGTCGCTTCGCGGCATCGCGATTGCCGCCGGCGCCAAAGACGACGGTCACCGGCCCGTGCGCATCGGCATTCCTGCGCGCCGTTTCCTCACCGCCTACGGCGGTTCCGGGCGGACGCGCAGCTGTCAGAGCATGCGCGGTTGCGATCGTCCGCGCGAGGGCATCCGGCGTGTGCGCGTAGTCGACGACGACGGTCACCGGCGCTCCGCGGGCCGATGCGCGGGCCGAGTGCACGACTTCGAAGCGCCCCGGTGGCGGCTCGGCGGCGGCGATCGCAGCGGCGGCGGTGGCCCCATCGATGCCTAGGGCGATCGCGCCCGCCAGCGCGGCAAGGGCGTTTTCCGCATAGATTTCGCCGATCGCGCGGAGCCGAAGCTCACGCGGGAGACCGGACGCCCTCACAAACGGGGTCTCGGCGAGCGTGACCGTCGTCCCGGCGAGGGAGACGGTGACGTCGGTCGCCCGGAGATCGATGTCGCCAAGCACCGACGGAGCTTCTCCGGCGGCTCCGCGGCTCGCCACCCCGTAGGTCCGGAGGGGCACCCCGGGTGGGAGGATCTCGCCGAGCAACGCCGACGCCGGATCAAAGGCGTTGAGCACCGCCGTTCCACCGGGGGGGAGCGCCACGAACAATTGAGCTTTGCTCGCGAGGTAGTTCTCGAAGGTCTGATGGGCGTCGAGATGGTCATGGGAGAGATTGGTGAACACACCGACGCGCATCGGCCACGCCTGCGCGAAGCCGAGCCGCAGCGCCTCACTCGTGCATTCCAGAGCAGCAAAACGCCCACCGCGCGCGTGGGTTTTCGCGAGCACTTCCAAAAATGCGAAATAATCGAGGGGGATGCCGGCCGGCTCTTCATCGACATACGCGCCGACGGTCGTCACCCGCGCCACCGGCCCCACGCCCGCCTGCAGCGCAGCGGCGAGCCAGCGCGTGGTGCTCGTCTTGCCGTTGGTTCCGGTCACCCCCGCAGAAGCGATCGAGAAAGCCCACGGAGGCGGCGGCGGGAAGGGGGAATGACCACCCATGGAATCACGGATTGGTGAGCGACCAGGAGAGACCATAGAGGCAGCTTGCTGTGCCGCAGCTCTCGGCGATGCAGGACAGGGTGCTCGTACGCTGCCCGGTGCCCACTGCCGAGGCGACCCGCAGGCAATCGGCCTTCGAGAACTTCGCCTTTTTCCCGCCGCACGCAGCGATCGCGGCGTCGCATTTCGGGGCGAGGGTGGCGTCGACGCAGGCGTTTGCCGTCGCGCCGTAGGCACATTTGGCGGTGAGATCGAAGTCGCAGACGGCCCGAGTGCCGCTCGTCGCGAGGACGCAGGCGATCGCTTTCTGGGCGACCCGCGGCTGGAGCGTCGTCGCGAAGTGCTCGCATTCACTCTTGGTATCGGCGAAGCTCTCGCAGTGGGGGCCTGGCGGCGCCTTGAGCGTCGTGCAATCGCCGACGACGCCAGTCAGGACCGGGCAGCTGGTTGCGGCGGTCGGCAAAGCAACGACCGGCGGCGGGGGCACGAACGGGTGCTCGTTGATGGGCGCCCCGCCGAAGTCGCCGAGACCGCCGACGCGGCCATAGTCAGGGCCGGCGTTCGCGTGCGCCTCGGCAGTCGCCGCGGGGGGCGGCTGCGCGCCTGGAATCGACACCTGCTCCTCGGCCGGTTCCTTGTGCGCACTCTCGACGCCGCCCGCGGGGCCTCCGCAGCCGTTCGCTGCCGCAAGCGCCGCTGTTATAAGCAGAAATTGGGCGCGGTCGATGACGGGGTGCGCAGCGCGGGGGGCGTTTTCCGGTTCCACGGCGCGGTATCCTACACCGACTCCTCGCCGCCCATCGAGGAACGAGCGTCGCCGCGATTTTCTCCCCCAATCGCCGCGTGCCCCAGCATAGGCTGCGCGCCGCCATGCAATCGAAATCTCCCGCCGTCGTGGAGCCCGTAGAACCGTCGCCGGCACGCCGGATCGGCCTATTTTCCCTGTTTTCGAGCCCGACCGTCGATGCGGTCGCCCTGGAGGAGCGGGCCGCAAATCTGGCGAAGCGAAGCCTCAAGAAAGAGGCGAAAGTCGCCGGATTGAAGCTCGCCATTTCCATGATGGATTTGACGACCTTGGAAGGGAAGGACACCGTCGGGAAAGTCGAGCAACTTTGCCGAAAGGCCCGTCGTCCGATGGAAGGGGATGGCACGATCCCGTCCTGCGCGGCGATCTGCGTCTATCCGAACTTCGTCACCACGGCGAAGAAGGCCCTCGAAGGCTCCACGGTGAAGGTCGCGAGCGTCGCGACGGCGTTCCCGTCGGGGCTCTCGCCGCTGCCGATCAAGCTGGAAGACGTCCGCCGCGCCGTCGAATTCGGCGCCGATGAAATCGACATGGTCATCGACCGCGGCGCGATGCTGAGTGGCGATTATGCCAAGGTTTTCGACGAGATCGCGCGGACGAAAGAGGCCTGCGGCCCCGCCCACCTCAAGGTGATTCTTGAGACCGGCGAGCTCGGCACCTACGACGTCGTCCGCCGCGCGAGCGACATCGCGATCGCCGCCGGTGGCGATTTCATCAAGACCTCGACGGGGAAGGTCCAGCCGGCCGCCACGCTCCCGGTCACCCTCGCGATGCTCGAGGCGATCCGCGATCACTGGTACGCAACCGGCGTGCGCATCGGCATGAAGCCGGCCGGCGGCGTCCGTACTGCAAAGCAATCGTTGCAGTATTTGGTGATGGTCAAGGAGACGCTTGGCGACGCCTGGCTTACGCCCGATCTCTTCCGCTTCGGCGCGAGCGCCCTCCTCAACGACGTCTTGATGCAGCTCGAAAAAGAGCGGACCGGCTTCTACCAGGCGTCCGCCGACTTCTCGAAGGAATGAGCCCCATGAGTGACATCACCCGCCGCGAACAAACGAACGAACTCGCTCTTCAATTCGGGAACGCCTGGAATTACGCCCCCTCCCGCGAAGGGACCGAGCAGGTATCGCTCAAGCCCCGCTACGAGCTCTTCATCGACGGAGCGTGGACGGCGCCGAAGAGCAATCGCTACTTCGCGACCATCAATCCGGCGACGGAAGAGACGCTCGCCGAAGTCGCCGAAGCCAACGAGGAAGACGTCGCCCGCGCGGT
>JAAFHJ010000234.1 GCA_013298325.1 Myxococcales bacterium
ACCGCTGGCAGCCCCGTTTCGCGCCCGCGGCGGCGTCGCTACGATCCCCGAGGCACGCCTCCGGTTGGCCTGCGAAGCCCCGTTACGGACCTCCCCGCAACGGGCGAACTACGCGGTCACGGCCGGCCCGGATGATACGCGGTAACGTACAGTTCGTTGGCGTACATCGTCGTCCCCTGAAAGCCATTTCCGAAGGAAAAACTCCACGCAAAGACGTGGGAGGGGAGTTCCTGATCGGGGTGGCACGCGGCGCTGGACGGTGCCGCATGGCAGGCCCAATAGAGGTAGGGCTGAACGTGACGGAACGGGCCGGCCGAGCCGCTCTCATTGACGGCGACGACCGGTTCGCCACGCGTTTTCCCAAGGAACCGGTAGTAGAGGCTCCCAAGGGGGCTCCCGACGCAGCCGAAGCCGAAGTTGTCTTTCGCGCTGCAGGTTGGGTCGGTGGCGACGGTTGGCGGCAGTTGCCAACGGGACTCCCCGAGGTGACGCGCGCGGTTGAGGGCGGCGATCCAGAGGCGGGCCGCCGTGTGAGGCATCGCCCCGCTCGGCGCGATTTCGGCCACCCCGAAGCGCTCCGAGGCGGCGAGGTTTGCGTTCGCGAGCCACGTCACGTTGGCGGCGGGGTCGTACACGGTGCCGGCGATCGCCACGTGCCCCGGGATCATCGGGAGCACGTACATGTAGTTTTTCGCGACGTTGCTCCCCTGGAAGCCGTTATTGAACGAAAAGGTGGTGTACCCATTCTCGTTTGTGTCGGCGTGGTTCGCGTTTAGGGAAGCCGACCAGTACAGGTAGGGCTGAAGGTTGGAGAGGCCCTTGACGGTCGCCGGCGTGGCGCCGACCGCGGGGGCCGGCGAGCGCAGGTGGAGCCCCCGCAAATAGACCTCGGCCAACAGGCTCTTCGTGCAGCCGAACCCAAAGGAATAGCGGTTGTGGCTTTCGCACCCCCGATCTTCCGGCGGCGTCGATGGCAACGCCCAGTCGCGGTGGCCCAGGTAGGCCGCGCCATTCAGGGCATCGACCCACCGAAGCGCCGTTCGATAATCCATCGAGCCGCTTGGATGGATCCCCTTCACGCCGAGCGGCATGGTCGCCGCGAGGTTGAAATCGGCGAGCCACGTACGGTCCGCTACGCCGTCGTACACGGAGCGACCGTCCCCACTCGGCGAAAAATCACCATCGGTTCGCGGCGCAGACGTGCTCGCCGGCGCAGCCGACGGAGCGGGAGGGGGCGATGCGGGAGTCTTCTCCGACGGCGGATCGGGACGGCGACGATCGGGAGCGCGCCCCCGACAGGCGACGAGTGCGACCAGTGCGACGCACAGCCCGACCCATCGTCGCCGCATCGTCGCTCAGGTCCAGTGGCCGGCGCGGAGGGCGGCGACGTCGATGACCTTGACCTTCGGCCCGAGCGCCTCCCGGAAGGCATCTTCGTCTTCGTCGTCCATGATCGCATCGCCAAAGCCGGTGGCGACGTCCATGGCCGCCTCCAAAATCCGGAGGAACTGCGCGAAGCTCGAAGCGACGAGCACCGGCCGTACGCGCTCGGAACCGCTCTCCGCCGTGTAGACGGGGCAGTCCCCTTCCGGGTCCGGCTTGGAGACGTCGAGGAAGTAGGGGTCACTCAAAAGGGCCGACTCGCCGATGACGACGTAGGAAGGCTTCCAATCGAGGGGGGCCGCCCCTTCCGCCGGGTTCTTGATCGCCTCGAGGGCCGTCTTGAGCTCCTCGGCGGGGATCAAGCGAATGCGCTCGACGGGGGTGACCGTCTCGACAGAGGTCGGGTTGGCCTCCAGGAAGAAGGAACGAATTCGCGAGGGAATTCGGAGTTCTTTCTTCAACGCATCGATGAGCGGGGCCTCCGCTTTGCCGAAGGTCGCCGGCAGGTTCCGCCGACGAAAGATCTCTTTGAGCCCGGTTACCGCGTCCGCGAGATCACTATCCACGATTCGCCTCGTCCGAAAAGAGCTCCGCGAAGGCCCGGAGCGCCCGAAAAAGAACGGTCGGCTCGGGAGGCTCCTCCACCGCCGACCGGCGGGGCCGCTCACACGACCGCCGTTCGAAGGCCGGCGCAGTCCGCGCGCGGCCCGCCGAAGATACCACCAAGCGATCGGCAACGTCGGGTGTTTTTAGCGAGGCTTCGTGCGGCGTTTGTTGTGGTGGAGCACGAGATCGACGTAGTTCGGGATGAAGGTCCCCCGGCTGCGGCGGTCGGCGCCGCGATCGGCGGCAAGCGTCGCAAACCTTTGAACGTCCGTCGTAAAACGGAGCATGTCTGGCGTAGCGATCGGCTCGCCCGCTGCGGCGGCCGCGTCGTAGGCTTCGCCGAGCAGGCTCAGACGGACGCCGCTGACGTGCCCCCGCTGCGCAAGCTCCTGGTAACTCCGCGCGAGCCGGGATCCGTCGAAGCGGTGCTCGCGGAGGAGTTCGCCGCCGATGCGGAGGACGGCGCTGGCGTCGAGGCGCCCGTCTTCAAAGAGGACGAAGGCCGCCTGGAGGTAGTTGTAGAAGGGGACGACCCGCCCGCCGTAGCGATCGAAGACGGCCGGATCGCTTTGACCTTCCAAGTGAATCAGGATCCGCTCGACGGGATCGTGGGGCGGGAGCGCGCGGGCGAGGGCGAGCGTCGTCGAGGCGACGTCTTCGTAGAGGCGACCGCGGGCGAGGACCTCTCCGATGACCGCGGGGCCGATGCGACCGGCGACGAGATCGCCGTAGAGGGCGTACACAAAGGCGTCGGCCTCGGCGTCGTCGCCAAAGAGGCTCTCTTTCGCCTCGCGGACGAAGGCCCCTTCGGCGCCGCCCCGCGCGATCCCGGAGACGCGCGCCTGAAGGAGCGCCGGGAGCTTGTAGCCGAGCTGGTCGCGGAGGGCCCGAAAGCGAAACCGGAGTAAATTCTGGAGGTTCGGTTTAAGGACGAAGGAGGCCCAGGCGACCCCATCGAGCTTGAGCTTCCGTTCCAGCGACGAGCGCATCTGCTCGGGGGAGCCGGAAAGGATGTGAATCTGGGAGCCGGCGCGGGTGAGCTCGCGGAGCATCGTCGGCGCCCCCGGGTTCGCCCGCTTCTCGTCGGGGCGCTCGAAGGCGGTCCGCACGAGGTCCTTGAGCGAGTCGAACTCGGTCCGCAGGTAGGTCTTGTCGAGGTCCCACCGCGCGATATGCGGCGTCACCGGCGGCGGCCGCACCGACCGCAACGACGGCGGCGGCGTATCTGCGGAAGGCGCGCTCACGAGCCCCCCTTCGCGGGCGGCGCGCGGCGGGAGGCGACCGGTCGGGGCGGCAGCAGGTCGGCGGCGACTTCCACTTTTTTCGCGAGGAAAATAGCGGCATCGAGCTTTTGAAAATTGCGCGTCCGGTAGAAGCGGAGCGCCTTGTCGTTGTTCTCCGCGACTTCAAGGACCAGGTGGGTACATCCGCGCAATTTCGCAAGATGATCGAGCTGTTCCATCATGTACGCGCCGATGCCACGCCCCTGGAATTCCGGGTGAACCGCGAGCTCTTCCACAAAGAGCGGGCGCATGTCGCGCGTGCGGAAATAGCGGACGTTGATCCAGGAATCTTTGCCGACGACTTCAAACGCACATTCCGCATACCCGACGAGGACACTCGTCCCTTTGGTGCCGTCGTCGGTCGGGAGCGTGTACTCAAAGAGGAGCTGCTCGATCCCCTCTTCCTCGTAAATCTCGAGGAAACGCGTCTTGGTGCGGGGGCGCTGGTACTCGACGGTCTCCCGATTCACATCCCGGAAGACGAGCTTGAGAAACTCCCAGACCCGATTGAGATCGCGCCGATGAATTCGCCGGACGGTGAGGGTCCCCTCCCCCGCGTGGGCGCTCGTCGGCGGGACCGACTTCGACGATTTTCGAGCAGCCATCAGCCTTCTCCGAAGCTCTTCCCCAAGGTCGCGAGCATTTTGGTGAGGTCGTGGGCGCCGGAGATGCGCCGGGAGAGGTCGACCGCCTCGTAGTAGTAGTGGGCCGCTTCCATACGACGCTCGCGGCCGAGGGCAAGATTGGCCAAGTCGGCAAAAATGCGGGCGCGGTCGCTCGAAGAAGCGGCTGCAATATCCAGCGCTTCGCGGAGAACGCCCTCCGCGTCGGTGAAGTGCTCCCCTTCGGCGAGGGCGGCCGCGAGCTTCCGGCTGAAGATGAGCATGGCGCGCTCGGGCTCGTCGATCTCGCCCCGGAAAAGCTCCCGGCGGGCGAGCTCCAGGCAGCGCCGAAGGGCCCCGATACGCCCTTCGCTGTCGCCGCGGGAGGCGCAGCGAGCGGCAACTTTTTCCAAAAGAACAAGCGCTTGGAAGCTATTCTGCGCGTTGTATTGATGAAGCGCGAGCGCCTCGATCGGCGTCCCGTGCTCACCGCCCCAGGCGGCCGCCTGCTCGTGGAGTTGGCGACGGACTTCGACGGGGATCGTCGCGAGGACGACGTCTCGCTGGAGGGGATGCACCGGCGAATAGCCACGCTCGCCAAGCGTCACGAAGCCGCCGGCGACGAGCGCCTCGAGGCCGGCATCGACCTGCGTGCCATCGCTCACAAAGGCGCCTACGGCATCCCGCGGCGCTTCGTCGCCCCAGATGCAGATCGCCTGAAGCACGCGGCGGGCGTCCGGCTGAAGGCGCTCGACGCGGGCGGCGATCAAGTCGGCCATACGGAGGGGCGGCGGACCGCCATGCTCCTGTACAAACCGAAGGAGTTCCATCACATACAAGGGGGGGACACCACGCCCGCCGTTGCCGAGGCCGGCGGGGAGCGGGTGTGCACCGAGGGCGCGCTCGACCGCCTGCAGCGAAAGGCCAAGCAGCGGCCGGGTGGGGGCGACCGCTTCGGAGATCGCCGGCTCGGTGAATCCCGGAGTATGCGCAAGGACGAGGAGGCCCGGCACAAGCGGCGGCTCCTGAAGGACGGCGGCGAAGGCGCTGCGGCTGGCGCCGTCGATCTGGTGGAGGTCGTCGACAAGGACGACCACCGGACGCCCTTGGCTCGCCTTGGAAGCGCGTACAAGCGCCCAGCGGAGCGCCTCGGCGACGGCGAAGCGGCGGCGACCGGGCGGCTCGCTGGCTCCGCTCGTCGGCGCGTTGAAAATCTCTTGAAGACCGACGAGCGCCTCGGTGCCGACGGCGCCCCAGTCGGCGACGGTGCCGCCGTTCGCCGGGAGCCCGGCGAGCGAGATGACGACGCGACGGATCGCGTAGAAGCCGACATCGGCCCCCCACGGATCGGCGGTGGTGGTGGCGACGATGCCGCCGGCCTGGCGAACGCGCGTCGAAAACTCAGCGAGTGCGCGCGTTTTCCCGCCTCCCGAATCGGCGACAATCCGCGCACCGGCAAACGAGTCTCGGGCCCCTTTCAGCTGGTGCTCAAGCCAACGAAGATCGAGATCGCGCTCGACGAACGCGAGGGCGCGCGCCGGTTCCGTCGTGCGCTTCCCCGCACGGATCTGGGAAGACGGAGGGGCCGCCGGCCGCACCGAGGGGATCGCCTCGCCGTCGAGGGGGGCGCCACACTCGCCGCAAAACTTCTGCCGCGCCGGATTTCGTGCCGCGCAGGCGCCGCAGGCGACGGAAGCCCGGGAGCGCGCGAGACCTTCGAGGTCGCCGAGGACGTCGCCGAGGGTCGCCGAAAAGGCATCGGCATCCTGGAAGCGCTTCGAGGGCTCCTTGGCGAGCGCCGTGAGGCACGCCTCGGCGAGCGGCGTCGGAATTTCCCGTTCGGGGACGAGCTGCCGCGGGTCGATCGGCGGCTCGTTGATGTGCATGAGCACCACCTGCGCGCCGTTCTCCGCCTCGAAGGGGAGCTGGTTCGTCAGGAGTTGGTAGAGGATGATCCCCATCGCGTAGACGTCGCTGCGCGCATCAAGCGGATCGCCGCGCCCCTGCTCGGGGCTCATGTATTCGGGGGTGCCGCAGACGATGCCGGGGTTCGTGATACCTGGCGAATTGTCGTGAATTTTCGCCAAGCCGAAGTCGACGACCTTCACGAAGTCGCCCCCCTGGCGATTCGGCTCGAGGACGACGTTTTCCGGCTTCAGATCGCGGTGGATGATCCCGAGCGCATGCGCTTCGGAGAGCGCGGCGAGCACCTGGCGGAGGACGTTGATAATCCTACGGAAAGGGAGCGGCCCTTCCTCGTACTGGACGCGGGCGAGGTCCTTCCCGCGCAGGAATTCCATGACGAGATAGAGCTGGTCGTCTTCGGTCTTTCCGAAGTCGATGACGCTGACCGAGTTCGGATGGTTCAGCGAACTCGCCGCGCGCGCTTCCGTGATGAACCGCGCCGCCGCGCTCTCCTCGCCACCGAGGTGGGGATGGACGATTTTGACGGCGACGGTGCGCCCCAGGTTCGTCTGTTCGGCGCGGTACACGCGCCCCATGCCGCCAACGCCGACCAGCTCCAAAATCACGTAGCCGCCAGGAAGCGTACGCCCGACGAGCGGATCGTCGTTCTGCGTGGCTACCTTGGAAATTGGGTAGCCGCAGGTCGGGCAGAACTTGTGTGCTTCTTCGCACGGAAAGCTGCACTGAGGGCACGCCCGCATCGTGGGTACGAGTCGTACCACAGGCGCTGTTTGCGCACGGTCTTTCTTCAAGCGCTCGGCAGATGCATTTCCTGACCGGCAGGATCTCGCAGAAGGAAGGCCTGTTTGCCGTCGTCGCCTGGTCCGAGGTTCAGGTATGCTCGGCGCCGTGACGAAACCGAAGCTCGGCGAGCTCCTTTTGGAAGCCAAGGTCCTGACGCCGGACCAACTCGATCTCGCCTTGAATTTGCCGCGAGCGCCCGGGCAGAAGCTTGGGCACGTGCTCGTCGAGCGTGGCCTCGTGAGCGAGCCGTTGCTGACGCAGGTCCTCTCGAAGCAGCTCAGCGTCCCGTGGGTTTCGCTCCACCACGTCGAATTCTCCCGGCCGCTCCTCGATCTCGTCCCCGGCGAATTGGCCGATCGCTTTGGACTTGTTCCCATTTTGGTGCGGAGTCGCCGCGGCGAAGGGGACACGCTCATCGTCGCCATGGAAGATCCGCTCGTCGACGGCGCCGTCGAGGCGATCCAAGAGGTGACCGGCCTTCGCGTGAAGCCGATGATCGCCTCCCGCACCGACGTCCGCGCAGCCATTCGTATTTACTACGGAATCGGCGAGCCGGCCCCCGCCGTCCTCGGTTCGCCAAGCGCGATTCCCCCGTCCTCGGAGGCGCGCCCTTTTCCTGAAGGGCCGCAAGAAGTTGGTCTCGACGAGCTCGGCGCCATCCTCGAGCCGACGCCGCCCCCCGGCCCGACGTTCACCGACGCCGAGAGTCCCGTTCCGCCGGTCGCGATCTCCTTCGACAGCATGGTCCCCGACGAAGTCCATTCCTTTCGAGGAGATGACGATGACGTCGAGCCGGCCCCCGCGGTCAGCGAGGCGTCGCCGGTCACCGTCCCTGCCGAC
>JAAFHJ010000235.1 GCA_013298325.1 Myxococcales bacterium
GCGTTCCGGCGGCACCGCGAAGGACACGGGAGATACCGGCATCGGCGCCTCCCTGTTCATCGACGGGGCCGGCACCTACCACGTCACCTACGTCGACGGCATTTCTGAGCAACTTCGATACGTTACGTTTGCCAACGGCAAGGCAGAAGCCTTCGACGTCGTCGACGATGGCAACGGCCTCGACGGCAAAGGCTTCGCCGACGGGAAGCACGTGGTCGGCGACGACTCGACGGTCCTCGTCGACGGCACGACGATCCGTGTATTCTACCAGGATGCGACCGCTGGAACGCTCCGCATGGCGACCGGTGTGGCCGGGAGCGGCGGAAAGCGGACGTGGACGCGGACGGTCCTCGACCAGACGGCCAAGCGCTTCACCGGTTACTTCCCGCAAGTCGTCCCGGGCGGCGGGCAGATCGCCCACTTCTGGCGCCAGTTTGACCCGTCGACGGTCTCGATGGTCGGCGACGTAACGCTCACCAAGTACTGAATTTCAGACAGGTACTACCCTCAGAGGGATCGGCGAAGAGCCGGTCCCTCTTTCGTTTCGGGGCCCCGTTTTGGCGAAAAATTTGGCCCAAATTCTCAGCTTCCGTAAGGGGTCCCCATGGCCGACACGACCCGCCTCTTCGACGAACTCGCGACCCTCTTCCGCGGAGTCCTCGACGCTCAAAATCGCGGCGCCAGCACCCGCCAGCTCGGGCGCGCCCACGGCTACGTCGACGGGTACATGAAGGCACTAATCGATAGCGGCATCGCGACGCCGCGCGAACTCCTCGTCGTCCTCGGCAAAGTCCGCGCGGAAGCCCACGGTCCGGCAAGCGCCGAGTGCGCAGAAGACCAGACCCACGCCGCCTGAGTTCTCGCGTCGACGCGCAGCCTGTTGTAAGGCGGGCCGCGATGGTTGACCACGAGAACGAAATCGGAGCGGGAGATGCGGCGGCGGCCACGGAAGTCGAGCCGACGCTCCCCCTCGAAGGCGACCTTCGCGCCGTTCCGCGCAGCAAGCTTGCGACGACCCTCCTCGCCGTGACCGGCCTCTTGGTCGTCGTGGCGGCAGCGGCGGCCATCGGTCGCTTCGCGCTGAAGTTTCGTCGCCCCGCCGAGCTCGTCTTTGACGGCGAGCGTGTCCATGTAAAGTACAGCGTTCAGCTCTTGGGGCGAACGTTCCGCGAAGGCGAAGTCGCGATCCCGCGGAAAAACCTGATGACGGCCCGCCGCGAAACGCGCTGGCAGGGACTTGCATTCTACACCGGTCTCGCCGCCCTCGCCCTCGGCACCTTCGTCGGCGCGTCGATTCTTTTCGATGGAATTCGGGCTGCGTCGGGCACGCTCCTCGGCCTCGGGGCGGTCACGATGCTCGTCGGCGTCCTCGCCGACTACGCGGTCGCAACCTTCGTCCCGCGGGGGGCCGGCCGCTGCGACGTCGAGCTCCTCCCGCGGAATGGGAGCGTCCTGCGTATTGCCGGCGTCGATGCCGATCGCGCGCGCCGCATGATCGCAAAGATCACCGCCTAACGGCCGTTTCCCCTGGTTATCGAGGGACTTCCGCCCAGGTGGTCTCTACCGGTCCGTCGGCGCGCAGGGAGAATACGACCGTCGTCGCGACCGCCGTGCAGACTCGGAGCGCGGCGCTCCGTGCGCCACTGTTTCGGTCGCCGACCGCCCCGCCGCGAAGGGTCCGTCCGTTCGCGACCGCCAGCAAATTCCCTGGCAGAGGTGTCGCGAGAGACGGCGGGCCCACTTCCACAAGGGCAGACTCAAGGGCGACTCCGCCACGCGTATCGTCGAGGCGGGTCGCTGCAAACCGCACACAACGATCGGCGGCGAGCGGAATTTCCCGGTCGATCGCCCCTTTTGGCGTCCCCTCTACACGTGCAAAGGTCCATGTAGTCGCCGCTCCGGCGTCCCGTGCTTCGATGCGCGCAAGGAGCCGCGCCGCGACCGGAGCCGCGAGCGCGGCGAACGCTGCCGGCCGTGGTGCTTCGACGAGTTGAACCGCGTTGTGGGCCAACGGCGCATCGACGACGATGCGTCC
This sequence comes from Myxococcales bacterium, assembly GCA_013298325.1. GTDB lineage: Bacteria > Myxococcota_A > Polyangia > Polyangiales > Polyangiaceae > JAAFHJ01. The sequence goes on from JAAFHJ010000235.1 coordinate 2,036, forward strand.
AGCGCCACAAAAGGCAATAGAAACGACACCTTCCCCGGACGCTTCATGGATCGGCTCCGACGGCGAGCCCCCTTCGACCGGGGCTGTGCGCGCGGCGATTCGTAAGAACCCGCCATCTGCGGCAACTGCGCCGACCGAGCGACACCCCTCCCCGTAGCCATCGCGAATCCAGCGCTCACCGGCGGCCAACGCCCGCGGGCCGACCGTCGTTTCCCCCGGATTTTTGACCGACAGGCCGACGCCAAAGTCAAAAGCGCCCGACGCCGGAAGTTGTTCGAAGGCCGACCGTGGAGCGGCGCTCACGAGGAGCGGAACCGACCCTTGCCCGAGGTGTGGGCGGAGTGTGACCGTCAGACTTCGCGGCCGGTCCCCGGCGCAAACTACCGCCGTTCTTCGCTTTTCGCGTTCGTCGAAGCGCGTGAGTAGGCGGTCATCGGCGCCGCGAACTTCGCCATCGATGGCGCCGAAGTCGTCCCCGAGCAACGCCAAATCGATGCACTGTGCAGCTTCCACGGCGACGCCAATCGCCGTGGCTGCCGTCGGATCAAGCGGCACATCGACCCGTCGGAGCTCACGGAGGTGGACGCCAAGCTCCTGCTCACGGCGAACGAGGAGCCCGTCGATCCGCGCATCCATGCGGGACTTTCGCGCCGCACGCGCCGGCTTCTCAAGCCGTCGACGGAGCTTCTGCGCATCGCCACCACGCACGCGCGCAAGCCCGAGTCCGGCCAATGCTGGCGGATTGGTGCCGACCGCTTGCCGACTCACCGCCCGATTGGCCGACGCTGTAAGTGCAACATACACGCGTTCTGGCGCACTCGCGCAATAGAGCGTCGCCGGCTTGGCGTCGGGCTCTTCGTCGAAGGCCAAGATGGCACCATCGTCGTTAAAAACAGCGATATCAAGGTCTTCTGCGCCACCGCGCCCGACGGCGAGCAAGCACTCGTCGGCTTCGAGGTGGGCAAACGTACCGACGCGCTCCCCCTCGTGAAGCTGGGCGACGACCGGAATTTCGCCGTCGAGGATGCCCAGTTCGGCAAACGCGCGACGCACCACCGCGCGCTCGGGCGGCTCCGCAGCGGGGGGCCGAGCGGGCGGAGAACCGCAAGCGACGACCGCAAGGAGAGGCAAAAACAATATTGATTTCGAGCGCATCACCGACCGACGCCCCCACCGCCAACGTCGATCAGCGCGAACGTCCACGCGACGCTTCGTCCAAAAGCTGCAATTTGCACGCTTCGTTCCTCGTGGTTTTCCGTGCAGAATGCAACCATCGCCGCAACGTCCTCGCCACCGGGGCGCCCCCCCTCCGCGGTTTTTCCGCGCCCGCCGCGGTCGTCGCTCGCAAAGCCCTCGCCGCTCACCGCCAGGGAAAGCCGGTCGACCGATCCCTCGGTCGCAGCCACCGCGGCGACGTAACAGTGCCCAGGGACGACCGGCACCACGAACCCCGTTCTCCCACCAATCCCCTGGCGGAGGCCCCGAAGGTCGCCATGCAGGTCGGCCACGCCACGTGCTCGAAGCGCCGTTGCGACGGCCGCCGCGAGCGAATTTGGGGAGCCACCGCCGGGAAGGTCGCCGGTTCCAAACGCGGCGTCGAGGGGGCGCGCGGCCGGCACAACGTGGAGTGTCCCCCCGACGCTTCGGAAGCCCTGCACGCGGATCGTGATCGCCGTCGGTGCGGCGATGCAAAGGCCGAGCGTGGCATCGGCGCCGTCCCCGGTGTCGCTCGCCAAAATACGTGCACCTTGCACAGGGCTACCAGAGGCCGACGGTTCGAGGCGCTCGATCACGTCAGCGTCGATGTCGTAACGGGGGGCGGCGCGCGGCTCAAACAGGACGGCGAGCCGATGGCACCCGGGCAGCAAATCCATGGGAATTCTTGCAATTTCTGTCGTCCCCGGCTCGGTCCCCTGGACGGCGACCGCCACCGTCTTGGTCGCGGAAACCGTGTACCCTGCATCTTCCGAGGCCCGCACCGCCTTCCGAAGCCGCGGCGCAAGCGGCTGCGCTTGCGGCGGGGCGAGACTCGTGACGTCGGGCCCCGGGCTCGGCGCACGGGCGGGGAGCAGCGCCTCTAGCGTCGCCTGAAGGGGTTCTTTGGCTCCGTCGCCACGCGCCGGCACCGCAAAGACGTCGACGGCGCCGACGGCGGCCTCGCGGGCGACTTCACGGTCGCCGGCACCACCAAGCGCTTCAATTTCCAAAGGAAAAACTGTACCTACGGGACGCTCGGCGTTGGCGCATTGGCGCACGACCAAGAGGCCGCGTCGGCTCGCCTCGCCGCCGGCTCGGAAGCGGGCGGTCGCCCCGGCGAGAAGGACGACATCTGTGCATTCCGCAACCATCTTTGGAAAGGCGGTGGCATGGTCGGAAGCCAGCAAAAAGACCGGCGACGCGACGATCGCCTGGCGCTCGGCCAAGGCGTCGGCGATCCGGGCCCGCTCGGAACCGGACGGTTCGCGGGTCGCCGCCACGGCAAGAGCCAACACCCACGCCTTCACCGGCGCCCCGCTTGGGTCGAAGCCACAACTTCTGCGAGGAAACGCAAGGCGAACGCGCAGCCGACCCCGACGGGACTGGCGCCAGCGCCTTCATCGGGATCGGTGAGCGCAGCGTCCATAAGTGATGGATCTACCCGAAACATCAAACGTTTGTCGATCGCGTGACCGAGCATTGCGAGCCGATCGCTGGCGACGACCAAGGTCCCCACGCCAGCGCCAGCGAGGTACCGCAGTGCGACCTCGCTCGCGAGCTCGTCGCCAGGGACCGTTGCGGTCGCCGCGGCGATCGCCCGCTGCCCCTCGTGGCCGACGTCGGGGACGCGCATTTGGCGCAGGTGCCTCGAACTCATGCTTCCCCGCCGCACGTCGGCCCAAGGTAGTCCTCGGGGGCAAGGCGCGGGGGGAGAGCCCGTTCACCGCAGAGTGTGCAGTCGCGCCGCGCCCGAACGTGTCGCTTTCGTTGAATGATTTTCGCGTGCCCGTCGACGGTCACGAGCGTCCCGAAAGCGTCATCTTCGCCCGCGAGCACGCGTAGCGCGAGCGCCGCCTGTGCCGCACCGACGAGACCGACCGCCGGCCCGATGACGCCCGCGTCGGCGCACGTGGGCGCTTCTTCGAGGGGCGGCGCTTCAAAAAGGCAACGATAACAGGCGCCTCGCCCGCGTTCCCCGGCGACGGCAAGCGCGGTTCCGTACCAGCGGAGGGCGGCACCGTGGACGGTCGGAATCCCGGAAAGAAAACAGGCATCGGCCGCAAGAAACTTCGTCGGAAAATTATCGGATCCTTCGAGAACAAGCGAGACCCCCTCCAGGAGTCTTTGCGCCGATTCGGGGACAAAACGTTCTTCGTAGACCTCGACATCCGCGGAAAAACGTTCGCGCAGAAAAGCGGCCGCCGTCTCGGCTTTTGATCGTCCAATATCCTGTTCAGTAAAGAGAATTTGGCGATGCAAGTTCGTCCGCTCCACGCGATCGTCGTCGACAATCACCAGCGTCATCGACGCGCCGGAGGCCGCAAGAGCGAGGGCCGCCGGAGCCCCAAGTCCCCCGGCGCCAATGAGCAATACGCGCCGTTTCAAATGACGAAGTCTCCATCGGCCGGCGCGCTCGCCTCTTCAATGCGTCGGGCGGCACGCACGAGATCTTCAATGGAGACGCCATCGAGTTGCCGACGCAGCGAACGCTCCAGAAGGCCAAAGGTCTCCGCGACCGCCGCCGACGCCGCGGTACCGGGGACGCCCCCGGAAACCGGAAGGCCTACAAAGACAGCGGCCTCTTTCGGGCCGACGAGCGCCAGGCAGAGCTCCCCGAGGCGGATCTCCCGAGCGTCGCGTGCGAGGACCACTCCACCGCCGGGCCCGCGCTTTGCCTGCAAATATCCGAGCTTGCGGAGTTCACCGGCGATTCGTTCCAAGAACGGGAGCGGGATCGACTGACGAGCCGCGACCTCGCGAAGCAGGACGGCGCGACCTTCGCCGTGGAGCGCGACGTCGACCAAGGCGACGATTCCGTAGCGTTCTTTCTCCGTCAGCCGCAACACCGCGGGCGAAGCTACCACGCCCCCGTTTTCCATGCTTGCCGTCGCACCCAAGGCCAGGCATTGCCGACAGATGCCGAAGCCGCGCCCCGTCGACGATCATGCCCGCGCCGTCCACGCCGCCCACCCGGCGATCGACCTCCACGCCGATACGCTGATGTGGTCGCGCTGGGTCGACTACGACCTGACCGTTCGCCACGAAGCCCCGTTGCCGAGGAGCGCTTTTGCCGGCCACGTCGACGTCCCCCGCCTCCAGGAAGGCGGCGTCGGTGCCCAATTCTTTGGCCTCGTTTCGCTGCCGGTGCTCGGGCGAACGCGCGGATTGTTTGGCGCCATTCAGGGGCAGATCGATGAGCTCGATCGTGCCATTGCCAAGCGCCCCTCGGCACTCACAAAAGTGCGGTACGCGGGGGAGCTCGAGGAGGCAAATCGGGCCGGTAAGGTGGCCGCGCTCCTCGGCGTCGAAGGGGCCCACGCCCTGGAGGGGGACGCATCGCGGTTGGATGTGCTCGCCGCACGCGGCGTAAGATACTTAGGATTACTTCATTTTTCGGCAAACGAGTGCGGCTTCCCTGCCTACGGGAAAGGCCGGCGCGATGACGACGGGCTCACACGCTTCGGCCACGAGCTCGTGCGCCGCGCCGAAGGGCTCGACGTACTCGTCGACCTTGCACACATCAATCAACGAGGGTTTCTGGACGCCTGCGAAGCCGCTTCAAAGCCGGTGATTGTGAGCCACACGGGCGTGCTTGGCGCCTTCGAACATTGGCGAAACATCGACGACAGTCAACTCCGTGCGGTGGCAAACACCGGAGGCGTTGTCGGCGTCATCTTTGCGCCGCGCTACCTCGGTGGCGACGGCCTGGAGCCGGTCGTAAAGCACCTCAAACACATCCTCGATGTCTGCGGCGAAGACACCCCTGCCCTCGGGAGCGACTGGGACGGGATGATCGTCCCGACAAAAGGGCTCGGAGATCCGACCGGCCTCCCCCGGCTTACCGAGGCGATGCTCGCCGCCGGCATTTCGGAGAGCGCCGTCGGAAAAATCCTTCGCGGAAACACGCTTCGCGTTCTTCGTCCGTAAAAGTCGGCATCCGCCATGAAGACCCTTCTCGCCATTGGCCTCGGCGCGCTCCTTCCGTTTCTCCTCGCGGGGGTTGCATTATCGGCGCGATTTCGAAGGTGGCTCCGCGGAACCGGAAGCGTCAAACAAACCGCATCGAACGCAGGTGTGGGGCTCCTTTTCCTCGCCTCCCAAGCGTTGTTGCGGGGAACGCTCATTGCCGCCTATGCGGGCGTCGCCGCGTTCATCCCTTGGAAATTGCCCGATCATCGACCGGGCACCTAC